>LCIE01000006.1 GCA_001000865.1 Candidatus Collierbacteria bacterium GW2011_GWC2_44_18
TGTTAATTGCCTATAAGGACGAGTATCAAAAAAATTCTGTAAACAGACTTATATTGACTGGTGGAGGATCGTATCTAATTGGACTAATTCCCTATCTAACTGAAGAGCTGGAGGGAGTAGAGGTAGTTATGGGGGATACGTTTGTCAACATGACGGTTGAAGCAAAATATCAGTCCCTCGGTCCGATATTTTCGATAGCCAATGGATTGTCTCAATAAACATGATTAAAATTAATTTATTAGGGAGAAAGAGACGAGAATCAAGAGGAAAGAACGTGATCTATATGGTTCTGCTTACCACTTTCATAGCGTTCACCTTATATTTTTTAGGGGTATCGATTTTTGTGGTTATTAAACTTTCCTTGATTAAAGCGAATCAAGTTAAGGTGGACCGTGAAGCTGAATCCGTCTCCAAGGAGATGACAGATAACAACGAACTGCTAAAAAGGTTTGTTTTGTCCAAGTTTATTCTGGGTAAAATCGAGTCGCTGAATGTAGCTAAATTTCACTATAAGGATTATCTTGACCAGTTAGTAGGATTACTACCTGAGGGAGTGGTGCTTAAGGACGTGGATTTTTCTAACAAAGGCTGGGTTTCGGTGGCGACCTCGATATCGTCTATGCATTCTCTAAGGCTATTAGAGACCAAATTAGCCAGTTCCGAGAAACTAATAGCGACTACTTTTAGCTCGGTGTTTTTTGAAGGAATCTCACGAGACAAATCAGGTCTTTATAATGCTAAGTTACAATTTGAAATAACGAAGAATGCCGGAAAATAAGTTGATAGGTTACAAAAGGGTTTTTGGTTTCGTCTTACCTGATTGGATAAGTGAAAAAATGGTCAAAAATACCGTATATGGACTGCTGGTATTGGCGGCTATGTTATTGGTTTTGGTTTTTGTGATTTGGCCGAATCTGAGTTTGGTGCAGTCCCGAGAAGCGAGCCTCACTACCAGTAAATCGGCTTTGGAAATTCTTAAAAAGTCTAAATCTAGCTTGGATAGATTGGCTTCTGACATTTCGGATGGGGATCAGACGAGGATCTTAACCGCTATTCCTCAGGAATATTCTCCCGAAGAGGCGATTTTTCATCTCCGTAAAATAAGTGCCGACACGGGGGTGTCGATAGTTTCGTATACTCTGCCTCCAGGAATAATATTGGACACAACCAATAGTACCGGCGATATAGTAGACGCAGATATGGTTAGTTTTACTGTATTCCCTGTCCATATCACTGTAGCCGCCCAGGTAAATTCATTACTGAGATTTATTTCGCTCGTGGAATCCTCCCTTCCTTTCGGAAATGTCTCTGATTTGAATATTCAGGAAATAGTATCCAAGTTGTCTCAGACAGCCAGTGAAAAAACAGTCCAAATGGTCTTGGAGATACAGTTTTATCAATCGATCTTAAAGAAGGTGAACCTGACTAAATTGCAGGAATTTACTGATGCAGATCTCAAACTAGTAGCCGATTTGAGAGGTTATAACCTAATTACAATTCCCGAAGCACAACTCTCGGAGCAATCTGATCCTTTGGGTTCAGGAAAGATATTTGGATTCTAACTACTCGTTAGTGGCCGTTTCCGTAGGTTTGGTAGTTTCGTCTTCGAGGAGATCTACAATAGCCCTGGTTCCCTTCTGGATAGCGGCGATGCGGACCAATTGACGAATAGACTTGATGACCTTACCCTGCTTGCCAATGACTCGACCCACATCCTCGGGATCGACTTTGATGAGATACTTGGTGGTGTCTTTGTCTTCAGTTGCTTCTGCGATTACGGAAACACTTTCCGGGTGATTGACGATGTTACTGACGATGTATTCGATGAGTTGTTTCATTTTTTATTTAACCAATTTTCTAATGGTGTCGGTGGGTTGGGCGCCTTTGCTAATCCATGACTGATAGCCAGTCTTGTTTAGAACGATTTTGTTCTTGTCTTCTTTTTCGTGGGGGTTGTAAGTGCCCAGAGTTTCCAGAACCGAGCCGGAAAGCTTGGTCTTGCCTTCGACCACGACAATGCGGTAGGAGCGTTGGTGTTTTTTGCCTGTAGGCTGTAGTTTGATTTTCAGCATAGGCGTATTATATCAGCTCCATAGCTTTTTGAGCAGCTTTTTGTTCGGCATCTTGTTTATTTCTTCCTTTGCCGGCAGCTAGCTGTTTACCGTCAATAACGACGGCTACCTCGAAGGTTTTCTCGTGATCTAGCCCTGTTTCGCCTATGGTCAGATAGACCGGGGAAGCCTGGCCGAGAGATTGGACCCTTTCTTGAAGGGAGGATTTTGGATCTTTGAGCCGGTCAAGGGCAATGATATCTCTGGCGTTTGGAAGGATAAATTTTTCAAAAAATGCTTTGGCGGCACTGAGTCCTCCGTCGATATAGAGAGCTCCGATCAGGCTCTCGATGACGTCTTCCAGTATGGATAAATTTTTCCGTCCTCCAGTGGCTTCTTCACCTTTACTCATGCGAATATAGTCATTAAAGTGGCTTTTGACGGAGACTTCCGATAATGACTCTGTTCTGACGGTTGCTGATCGGGCAGCGGTCAGGTACCCCTCCATCTTGTCCGGATATTTATCGAAAAGATAAACCGAGATCAGCATCTCCAGAATAGCATCTCCTAAAAACTCGAGTCGTTCGTAGCTTTCGGTGATGTCGGGCTGATTGAGGCAGGATCTATGAGTTAGAGCAGTCTCCAGAAGCGAGATATTCTCGAATTGGTAGCCAAGGTAGTCTTGAAGGAGGTTAAGGTTTGGATTGGTCATCGGAGGTATCTTCACGCGCGGAATAGGCGATGGCGGCGGCGAGTGCGCCGTTGACAAAACTGGAGCTGGTTTTCCCCCCGTATCTCTTGGCTATCTCGACGGCTTCATCGATGATGACTTTAGTTGGAGTTTGAGTTTTGAAAAGCAGCTCGTAGACGGCTTGTCTGAGCACAGCCAAATCAACTCGGTTTATTTGAGAAATGGGCCACTCAGGGGCACATTTTTGAATTATTTCGTCTATTTTAACGAGGTTAGAGTTAATTTTGTCGACCCTGCTTGGATGATCAGGTTGGTCCGTAAAACTACCAGCAAAAAGTGACTTGAAAACTAAAATTCTCTTTAAGTGTCGTGGGTCTAGGGCAGATTTCACGGTGAATTATTTTGATTTACAAACTGGGCAGAGAAAATGCCCCCTTTTGAGGCCACCACATTTTTTGCACACTATAAGCTTTGGTTCAATGAGGTGGATTTGGGATCTTCTTTTGCCTTGCCGGGCAGTGGATATTTTTCTTTTTGGTGTTGCGGCCATGTGTATATTCTACCAAGAAATGAGGCCGCTGGCAATCTCTTGTGCTTTTCGTCTGTTCTGACGGATTAATTTGAGGGCGTCCGATTTGGCTTTAAGAAAGAGTTTCTTGGACCAGAAATATTTTAATCTGGTTTGAAGATACCCATGCTGCTTTTCGCCGTAAATTTGTCCAGCACCGCGGAGCCGAAGATCTTTTTGAGCGAGAACCATTCCGGTGTGATATTTTTGTAACAGCTGAAGCCGCTCGGTTTCGGTTTCGTCATCATTTGATGGCACTAGAAAACAAAATCCCTGTTCTTCTCCTCTACCGACACGACCTCGAAGCTGATGGAGTTGGGCCAAACCAAAGCGTTCGGCTGAGTGAACGACCATAATATTGGCCGCCGGAATGTCGATACCTACTTCAATGAGAGAAGTGGAGATCAATACACTACCGGGTGTGTTTTTGAATTGGAAGAGGATGTGTTGTTGAGCTTCCGGTGTCAGCTTGCCGTGGATAGACCAGATCGGGAATTTGTTTGGAAGAAAGCGCCGGTACTCAGAAGTCATTTTTTCGACCGAAGAGACGCCTTGGAAGTGTTCGGAGATATTGGGACAGACAACAAAAATCTGATTGCCTTTCTCCAATTCCGAAATTAGCCATGTGGGACTATTCTTAAACTTGGTGGGTGTAATAACGAAGGTTTTGACCGGCATTCTGAGATTGGGTTTGTGACGTATGTTGCTGATGGCGATATCCCCCAATAATCCAAGAGCGACAGTCCTCGGTATAGGGGTAGCGGATAGATTGAAGATATGAGGAAGGGGCTTTCTTTTCATCAAGATCTCTCTTTGGGTGACACCAAACTTGTGTTGTTCGTCGATAGCGACAAACAACAAGGGTGGATTAAGGTCAGGAGGTAGCTGATTGAGTAAGGCGTGGGTGCCGATAAATAGAGTGGGTTCGGACGTCAAAGAAAATTTGCTGGATGAAGTCACGAGATTAACTTGTTTGGGGAACAGGGAGTACTTGAGAAACGTATGGAAATGTTGGGTGGCCAAGATTTCGGTGGGAACTAGGACGGCACTACTGTAGCCGGAAGCAAGAGCTTGGTTAGCGGCAAAGAAAAGCGGTGCGGTTTTGCCGGAACCAGTCTCACCTTGAATTAGGCGGTGAGTGAATTCACCGCTCTTGAGGTCTTTTTCGAGATGGTGAATGGTTTTTTGTTGGTCGGAGGTGATGGTAAAAGGGAGCAGTTTGGAAGTTTGGGTATCTATTTTGGTGGTAATTTTAAGTGGAATGGAGTGACCGATCTCGTCCAGTTCCAGACGGTTTTGAATGTTGATGCGGAGATGTTCATTGTAGGCAAGCCGCTTATCTGCCGACCAGCGCTCTTTATTCTCCGTGGGAAAGTGAATCCGGTAAAGAGCCAGCTGAAGCGGGAGGAGTGCGTTTTCGTCTAGAGTGGCAGTATCCACTGGATCATGAAGATCTATGTTTTGAAGTAGTTCATGAATTTTTTTTCGAAGCCATCGAGAGTTGATGCCCTCGGTTTGAGGATAAACCGGGACCAAACCCTTTGTGTTTAGAGTAAAGGAGTCCCCTTCTTCGATTATGGGAGAAATAAGAGTAAGCCCTTTGCCAAAGAAAGAGGGTTTCCCGGCGATACTGTAAGTGGCTCTATCTTTGATTAGTCTCTTGATGTATGGATTGTTGAACCAAGTGAGAGTTATTTTCCCGGAAGAATCTTGGGCTATCGATTGGGTGATCAGTTTGCCGCTCACCGAATAAAAAGTCTTGGAACTGTTGACGGCGGCTAAAAAAGAGCTAGGCGTCTTGTCTCTCAGATCTTTAATCATAACTTGTTTGGAGAAATCCAGATAGGTTCTGGGGAAATGTCTTAGCAAGTCGCCGACAGTATATATTTGCAAACGATGGAGCCGCTCTTCCATGGCAGGCCCGATACCTTTGACTGAGGAGACAGAGTCACCGGGCGAGTAGGGGTTCATCTGATAAATAGAGAAGCAAAGGTGGTGAGTACGAGAACCACCGAACCGATAAAAATAATGGCGGTAAATAGTTTCCTCTTTCTTTTTGTCATATGATGATTGAATTTTGATAGATTGCCGCGGAGTTTGGGCGGACGCGGGGGTCCGCCCCTACACGCAATGAGGGAGTGTATATAATCTGGTATCTTTATTATAATAACTTAATGTATAGAAGGCAAAGAAACAGACGGACCGGAAGTTGGCCGTCCGGCATCAACTGGGGTAAACTGATTTTTTTCGGACTTTTAGGTGTAACCTTAATGGTGGTGCTGATATTTTTGTGGTTTGGGAGAGATCTGCCAGATCCTACGAAAGTTCAGAGAAAATCTGGCTTTTCATCTGAAATTCTGGACCGGACCGGTAAGATAATTCTTTATGACGTGTATACGGATCAGGATAGAAAATTCACTCCTCTTGCACAGGTACCTGATTATCTGAAAAAAGCAACCATTGCTATTGAGGACAAGGAATTTTATAAGCATCAGGGATTCGATCCGATGTCTATATTGAGAATTGCAAAGAATTTGGTGATAAATAGACGCTTGATTGGAGGATCTACCCTGACCCAACAATTGGTAAAAATGCTGTTACTATCCAATGAACGTTCTGTCTCCCGGAAAGTAAGGGAGTTTATGTTGGCTCTGAGGATTGAAAAAACTTTTTCTAAAGATGAAATCTTGCAAATGTATCTCAACGAAGCTCCATATGGCGGAAACGCAGTAGGAGTAGCCGCTGCTTCCCAGATATATTTTGACAAAGAACCCAAAGAGTTAAGTCTGACTGAATGTGTATTGCTAGCAGGTTTACCGCAGTCCCCTTCCCGTTATTCCCCATATAGTGGGACAAATAAGAAGGCTTATCTTCCCCGCGCCAAAGAAGTCTCGAGGAGGATGGAGGAAGACGGCCTGATTACTAAAGAAACGGAAACGCAGGTAAATGCCGAATTAGATGTTATTCAATTCCGAGGATTGGGAAGCAATAAAATTAAGGCACCACATTTTGTCATGTATGTTAAACAGCTTCTGGAAGAAAAATATGGCGCCAGTATCTTGGACACCGGCGGATTAAAGGTAACCACCAGTTTGAATTGGGATATTCAGCAAAAAGCTGAAGCAGCGGTCAGAGAAGAGGTGGAAAAAGTATCCGGCAGTCTGAATATTAAAAACGGTGCATCAGTGATTCTGGATACGAGTACGGGTGAAGTAATAAGTATGGTGGGTTCAAAAAATTTCTTTGATACATCAATTGATGGCGAAGTAAACGTGACTACCAGATTACGACAGCCCGGATCTGCCATTAAGCCGCTGGTCTACGCAACTGCCTTCACGAAAAATTTTGGCCCGGCTACGGTGGTGACCGATGTGGTGACAGAATTTCCAGGTAAAGACGACAAGACACCTTATATACCAAAAAACTACGACGGCAAAGAACATGGCCCCATACATCTCCGTGATGCCCTAGCAAGCTCGATAAACGTTCCGGCTGTCAAACTACTGGCACTGCTGGGAGTCGAAGATGTACTGCAACAGGGTTACAGAATGGGACTGATGTCACTTGAACCCACCAGGGAGACGATGTCTCGAGTAGGTCTTTCTATGGCCTTGGGAGGAGCCGAGGTAAGACTACTTGATTTGGCCGGGGCGTACAGTGCATTTTCCAATGGAGGCTATAAAATCGATCCCACAATCATATTAAAAATCGAAGATGGTAATGGTAACGTGATTTTCGAAAATAAACCGGTAAAACAAGAGAGAGTGCTAGACGAAAAAGTTTCTTTCTTAATTAATTCGGTGTTATCGGATAACAATGCCAGGCTACTGACCTTTGGTCCAAATTCATATTTAAATCTTGGAGCCAAAGCAGTTGCGGTAAAAACAGGAACAACGAATGATCTGAGAGATAACTGGACCATTGGATGGACGAGGGACTTTGTTGTAGGGGTATGGGTTGGCAATAATAATAACGAAAAGATGAAAAATGTGGCTTCAGGGGTATCGGGGGCAGCACCAATTTGGAGAAGAGAAACTTTGGATATGTTGGCAATCAAGCCCGACCGGTCTTTCGATCCGCCCGATGGTGTATCTCAAATTGAAGTGGATAAAATTTCCGGATACCCAGCGCATGATGAGTATGGCAGTTACAAGGAGTGGTTTATCGAGGGTAGCGTGCCAACCGGTCCCGATCCGATCCACACAAAGGTTAAACTATGTAAGAACGACCCCTCCAGACTAGCCGATCCGGTATCTATTTCTCAAGGCAACTACGACGAGAAAGAGTTCGTCATTCTCAAAGAGAGTGATCCTTTGACCGATAAATTTCTTTGGCAAAAGGCGATCAATGAGTGGATGGTTAAACAAAATAATCCCATTTATGCAGTGCCGTCGGCAACGTGCGGTGCCAGCTCATCGATGGACATTCAAATCACCACTCCTCAGAATCATAGCCGGGTGGATGGTGAAGAGGTGATCATCCGTTTTTCGGTAGTGGCCGATAGGCCTATTGTTGAAGCCAGCATATTTCTGGACGGCAATCTGGAATTCGCTATTACCGATGGTGTCTACATCAAGAAATTAAGATTGTCTTCCGGTCAACATTCATTGAGAATTGCGGCCAAAAATAACGAAGGTAAAGAAGAATCGAAAACAAGTGATTTTGCGGTGAATATCGACTACCTCTCCCCCACTCCGACGCCGACGCCGACACCCACAGTCACCGCAACACCATAACTATTTCCTTGCCTAGTTTGATATCCTGCAGGGCCTGGCCCTGCAGGATGAGAATGGAAGAACGATTTCTCCTTCAAAGGAACCCAAGAACTATATGGGTGAGATTGAGTTATTGGCATACTGCCTAATGCCCAACCATTTTCATCTGCTCATTAAACAAAATACCGATAGAGGTATTGCTGAGTTTATGCAGTCTTTAATTCAGAGATATGTGATGTATTTTAATAAAAAATATACGAGAGTGGGTGGACTTTTTCAAAGTAGGTATAAGACGGTCTTAATTGAGGATGAAAATCAATTTGTGTATATCACCAAATATATTCATCGAAATCCGATTGACATTTTGCCTGCAGGGCCTGGCCCTGCAGGACTTGAAGCTTACAAATATTCTTCGTATGGGAATTATCTCGGTTTATTTCGACAGCGATGGGTTCGGCCGGAGCAGGTTCTTTCGTATTTTTCCAATATGAGAAGGACAAATACTTATCAAAGTTTTGTAGAGGATACGGTGGCAGATGATCTAACTAAAGTTTATTACGAAATGATGGATATGGACAATTGAATATTTGTTCTAGTTTGATATCCTGCAGGGCCAGGCCCTGCAGGATACTTGATGATGAGATCTTGGAATAGATTGACGTCATTTACGGAATTATGGCTGTTTTTGTAACTGTTAAAATACGGTATGGCTGAGAAAAATCCAGAAGGCTACTTGGAGAAGTTTGTCGGTAGATCTAGGGATTTTCTTGGGATATCCGATAAGGAGAGTTACACTTTTGATAGACTTTGGAATCAAAGAAAAAAAATAGGCGCAAAGCCACTCCGATTGGGTAATTTTGGTCTTTCTCAAGAAGAAATATATTTGGGACTGAGAGAGTATAACAAGTATTTTGGAAACGATTATTATCTTTTGGGTTTGTTTGAGAAGTCAAGTGATGTATATGATCCTATTGGGTATTTATTTGCTGAGAGAACACGTCGTGGTGGTTCATTAGTTTCTAATACTGTAGATAATGGTCAATACAAACAGTTTAAAGCAGACCCAATTTTTAGCCCGTTAATTGACTCAATTCGTGGTGGAATGACTTTTGTCGTTGAGGATGACTATCAAAAACGCGGACTCGGGACGAAATTGATTGGTACTATGCTAGATATTTGCGAAAAAATAGATGCACCAGAACTAATCCTTGCTAATGTTAGTGGGTATGTTCATAGGCTCGGAGACACTCTGGTTGAAGAAGGAAAAATTGAGTACAGGTGGGTTGAGAGTAATGGAACAATGTATATCAAAAGAAAAGTCTAAATCTCTTAAAACCTAAAAATCTTCTGTCGTGCGAGAGATTTTATTTGGGTGTTCTTGATGATGAGATTTTAGAACCGGTTTGTGCGCAGATAGTGAGATTGAGGGGTTTAGATTTTGAAGCGATTCTGAATAATGTCTTTGAGGGTATTTATTTCCGATTGTTCCAGGTTTTTATTGTCACTACCAAAGGAAATTCCGAACGAATGTTTTCCCTTGAAACTATTTATATATTGAACTTTTTTGATGAGTTGGGAGGTATTTTGTATGGTTTCAATGATATCGCCTAACGATTTTCTTGAATCGATGGTCATTTCTTCCAGTACCGGAGGATATTCCGGAACGGGGTGAAATTCATATTTCCGGTTAATTTTTAAAACCATATCGGCCAGGTTTATTTCAATAGCCATGGGATTGTTTAATAGGCCAATTTTTCTCAAAACCGCCGGTTTTATTGAACCAATGTGTCCCAACAAAAGTTTTTTGGAGTAGATGTCTGCCGTACCTGCCGGATTGAAGAAAGGAGGAGGAGTCCGGCTTGGTTTAAAGGAGATGTCTTTTACCCTTAACTTCCACAGAAGAGCTTCTATTTCCCCCTTTATCTTCCGGTAGTCTTCTCCGGAGAGCATAGCCAAAGTTGAAATTTCTCGGGGTAACTCCCGACCCTCGATCTTCTGGTAACAGTTGGCAATCTCGACTGTTTTTAGTTGCCCGCCAACCTTGCCCTGATTGTGTTTGTGGTTTTCCAGAGCCGAAGGAATCAGACTGGTCCTAAGATAGCCATAGTCTTGGGACAAAGCGTTACTAAGCCTTATGAAACTAGACGGATCGAGTCCGGATTTTTCAATAAGCGAGAGAGAGACGAGAGAACTATTGTAGACTTCGTTATATCCGATGTCGGAGAGGTATTTTTTGGATTCCTTTTCAGTTTCAAGGAGTAGGTTCCGTGGTTCTGCCGGTAAATTGACACAGGGCAAGGCGTGTGGCAACTTGAAGTAGCCGTAAATTCTAGCGACCTCTTCGGCAAGATCTTCTTTGATATTGATATCGTGGTATCGCCAACTAGGGACCAAGCAGACCAGACTATCCCCTTCGATGGTGCCTCCAAATCCTAAACTAGCGAGGATGGATACGACCGTGTCTTGGCTGATAATTACTCCAACAAAGTCATTTAGCCATTTGAATTTGAGCGTGACGAATTTGGTAGGTCTCGGAACGGGGTAGTAATCGAAAAGTGAGGAGGAAGCCTCACCACCAGATCTCTGTTTGATTAATTGAATTGCTTTTGCCATTACGGGCAGACATAGCTCCGGATCTGGTTGCTTTTCAAAGAGCTGAGCGGCGAGTGTTCTTTTTTGGAGCCTGAGGGAAGTTCCTCTGATCTTTTTGTGATTATATACGGGGACGATAAGCAGAATATTTTTGGTGTGCTCGTCAACTTCCGCGATCTGACCACCCATGATTCCACAAAGGTCAACCAACCTGCCTGTGCCGTCTTCGATGACAATGTCTCCTTCACCTAGTTGATTATTTTGACCATCGAGTGTTATGATGCTTTCTCCCTCTATACTATCCCGAATCGTAAGGCTTTGAGCACCTAATTTATCCAGATCAAAAATATGACTGGGGAGGCCATAGAGTAAGGTTAGCTCATTAGTGATATCTACACAATTGTTTAATGATCTTAGGCCGCAGTTTTCCAATAAGGTCATGGTTTCTTTGGAGGAAGGATGAACACTAATGTTTTCTAGGGCGATTGCCGTAAAGCGGACTACAAGGTTTTTGTCTATGTTTATATGGAACTGCTTGGAAAGGTTTTTGGGGAAATTGAATTTTTCCTGGTAGGGATCGTTCACGAACTTAGCGGGAATATTAAACTGGGTAAGAATCGCCGCGGCTTCCCGTGCCACACCCATGGCGCTCGCTGTATCAACTCGGTTGGTGATGGCCTCGATTTCGTAGATATAATTGCCAGCGATTTTTTTCGTACGATCAAAGGTGGGACCGCAAAGGCTAATATTTTGACTGAGAATCTCTGCTGTTGCTGGGGTGTCCAGGAACTTTCTTAGAGCTGAATCGGAAATTATTATGTCCATTTTAGAATTGTTTCAAGAATCTAATATCATCACTGTAAATTAACCTTAGATCGGGAAGACCTGATTTCATCATCAAGATGCGCTCGACTCCCCAGCCGAAAGCAAAACCGGAACACTCGTCTGGATTCAGACCACCGTTTCGCAAAACGTTTGGATGAACCATTCCTGCGCCACCTAGCTCGAGCCAGCCTGATTTGCAGACCTTGCAAGGTATCTGGTGCATCATACCTGTCCCTTGACAGACACCACAAGTGATATCGATTTCAAAGCTCGGCTCGGTGAATTGGAAATGATGTGGCCGTAATCGGGTGCGACGGTCTTGGCCGAAATAGGACTTGGCGAAATATTCGGTGACTCCCAGAAGATGGGTAATATTAATTCCTTTATCTATGACCAAACCTTCAAATTGATGGAACATAGGTGTATGGGTGGCGTCTATTTGACGACGGTAGGTTTTTCCTATGTTGATCATTTTGATCGGAGGAGATTTTTTGAGTTCCATTTCCCGTAACTGACCGTTGCTGGTGTGGGCAGTAAGGACAGTGTTGTCTCCGACGTAAAAAGTTTCTTGATCGTCTCTCGCCGGGTGATCCTTAGGGATATTGAGTCCTTCTGCATAATACCAGTCGGTCTCTACTTCAGGGTAGCGTCGTCGAACAAATCCGAGCTTCTGAAAAATAGTTTCAATTTCTTTGATAGTTTGGGAAACAAGATGTAGACTGCCTAGAGGTTTCTCAAAACCGGGGACAGTAACATCGAAAGTGTCTTGTTCAGCCGAGTCGAGAACTTCACTTAGCTTGGTAGATAATTTATCTTGGACGATAGACTTGAAATCATTGATAGCCTTACCAATTTGAGGATCTGTTTTGACAGGAAGAATTTTGAAGAGGTGATTGATCTTGCCCTGTTTACCCAAGTATTTGATATTTAAAGAGTCTACCTCAGCAGAAGTTGCAGTATTCTTTAGATCCTTTTCGAATTCCTTTGTAATTTGATCGATCTCGAGTATTTTGATGCCCATCGACTTTAATGATAACAAAAACTCCCCTGAACGGGGAGTTTTTTTAATATGCTTTTAAACCCCCCGTTATTTCTTGACACTAAAGATAACAATGTCTTTGAATGCGTTGGGTAGATTGGTGGCTAAAGCAGCCAGAACCTTGCGGTTCAAGGTGATCTTTTTGTCCGACAGAGCCTTTATGAATCTGGAGTATTTAGGGGCGTCGGTAATGGAGGAAAGAGCGGAGTTAATTCTGGTAATCCAGGTGATTCTCATTTGCTGTTTTCTTTCCTTGCGGCCATTGTAGGCATATTGGCCGGCGTGAAGTACGGCTTCTGAGGCGGTTTTGTATAGACGGTTTCGTGTCATACGAAAACCCTTGGCGAGCTGGAAGACTTTTTTGTGTCCTTTGCGGCGGACTGTACCGGTTTTAACTCTAGGCATGTGTTTTTATGGTTTATAAATGGAGCATAGCCTTAATTTTGGTAGCGATCTTGCCGGTAACTTCTTGGTAGTGTCGGTATCTGCGGATCATCTTTTTGCTCTTTTTGCGACGAAGATGGCGCATGTATGGGCTGCGGCGAAGTACCTTACCGGTGCCGGTAATTTTGAATCGTTTCATGACAATTTTTCTTGTCTTTTGCTTTTGTTTAGTCATTGCGGTTATTTTTTCGGTTTAACTTGGGCAATCAGGAGTTTACCCAAAAATTTCGGGGCTTCGACAAGCGTGGAGACTTCGGACAGCAGGCTGATAACCTGGGCCATGATTTTCTCTCCAAATTCTTTCTTGGTGATTTCCCTGCCCTGGAATTTTACCACCAACTTGACGCGATCGCCACTCTTGAGAAATTTTTCGGCCTGGCGTATCTTGACCATCATATCATTTTCGGCCATGAAAGGTTTCAGGCGGATTTCTTTGGTCTCCTGTCCCCCTTTGGAGCTTCCGGAGTGGTCCTTCTTTTCTTCTTGGTATTTAAACTTCTGAAAATCAATAATTTTGACAATGGGTGGAATGGCTTTTTCGGTGACTTCCACCAAATCGAGACCAAGCACGACTGCTCTTTCGAGGGCGTCTCTGGTGGTCATGATGCCTAGTTGCTTACCCTCTTCGTCAATAACCCGGACTTCGGGATAGCGGATATTTTGGTTTATGCGGTAGTATTTACCCAAGGTTGTGTATTTTTATTGATATGAGTGTTATTTTACTATATTTTCAGCCACAAAGTCGTTTGCAAATAGAAACGACACCCTTTAAGGTGCCGTTTGTCTGACATTATTCAGATGCGTTGATCTTTTGACCCCCAAATTTCGTAAATCAATACATAGATGAAGGACAGAGTGGCGGGTGGCCAAAACCCCATGACAAAGGAGAAAAGGGTTCTTGGGCCAAGTGGGTTAGATCTCGCCATGTAGAAGTGAACCGCAAACGTCAGAATACCGACGATTATGTAGATCCATAGCGCGATTGTGAGAATTGTCCAGATTAGTGGGGTCATTTTGATCCTCCAGGTTGATTATTGTGTGAATGAAGCCGATACGTAACTTTACCACAATGAGCTCGATTTGTCAAGTTATAGGCCGTGTTTGTGCCTGGTTGGGTTGGCCTTCCTCGAGTAGCTACGTTCTCTCGAAACTGCCTCCGACATTCGAGTCCATTAGCGTGATGTAATATAAAAACTCCTCCGCAAGGGAGGACCTTTTATATTGTGGGCCCGACTGGACTCGAACCAGTGACCTCTGCAATGTCAATGCAGCGCTCTAGCCAGCTGAGCTACGAGCCCGAAATTTAATTATTTGATGAGCGCGTCTAGCCTCAGCCATAGGCTGATCCGCCTTTGGAGGAAGCTGAGCTACGAGCCCAACAGGGTTTATTTTATCATCAGCCAACAGATGTGGCTACGGCACGTTCGTTAGATTGAGTGTATGAGTTGCCTTTGGATTTGGCCATGCTCCAATAGACACCCTTTTTGGCTGATCTGCCATTGTACATTTCAAGCCAACTATTGGCTTCCTGGACTTTGAGACTAAAAATTTGGATCATCTTTTGGATGTGGACGAGAAAACTTTCGTGATAGATTCCAGCTTGGACGATTGGGGACTCTACCGCCTTAAGAAGGTTGGTATCGAGAGTCTTGACTTGTTTGGCCAGGTTTTTTAGCTGATCTCTAATTTCGTCGATACGTTTTTCAGTCTGTTTCTCTTTGGAGGAGAAGACTTTGCTCCATTCTTGTTGTCGAGCTTGGAAAAATAGTTCCGCTCTGCGTTTTTCGGCCTCTTTTTTGTGTTGAAACTCGGCGAAAGGGTTTGTTTTTTGCTCTTGATTACCGTTTTCAAAGCTGTGGGTCTGAGAATTGCGAAGAGCCTCCAAAAAACTCTGGATTTTGGTGTTTCCCTGACCTTGGTTTGGTGAGCTGCCCGTATTACTGTTCACAACGTGGTCCTATAGTATCAGATGGCCATTAAATAATCAATAGTTTTGCGCCGATTCATGATAGATCGGAGCTGGTCAATTTGTTTTGATGGAACATTAGACACCTTGGCTAATTCTAGCAGTTCTTTGTCTTCTGTGTCTATTTTTTGATTCTTGGCAATTTCCAGAAGCAGCAGGTCGAGCTTGACGGACTTCTCAGCACTTTCAGCGTATTCCCTCTTCACCTGCTCAAGAGTCTTTCCGAGAGCTTTGAGATAGTCTTCTAGGGGCAGATTCAGGGATTTTGATTGGGAGGTCAGGCGCTCCAGACTATAATTAACTTCCTCGTTGATCACAAGTTCGGAGACGTCGACCTTTTCATGATCCAAGAGAGCTTGATAAATATCTTCAACTTTCCGGTCCTTTTTGTTCTTTAATTTTAAATATTTGACGTAATCTCCGAGCTTGATTTCAGGGTAAAGCGGAAGTTGGAGTTTGATCTTCCAACTGCCATCTTTTTCGGCTTTTAACTCTTCCAGAACTGGGCGTCCGAGAAGCCGGTAATGGTTTTCCTCAATGGCGTGCTCGAGGAGATGGCTCATGATGTGATTTAAGATACGGTCGCTGAGCTTATCAGGATCAAGAGATTTTTCAGCCACGCCTTTAGGAGCTTTGCCCTGACGAAAGCCTTTGACGGTGATGGTTTTTATCATCTCGTCGACAACATGATTTTTTTCAAGATCAACTTCTTCAGGGGAGACAATAGCTTCCAGGTAGGCAGTCCCCTTTTCAATTTTGGTTTGTTTGATGTTCATGCGTCTTATTTTAACTCATCAAGAGCTTGCGGTGGTAAAATGATTAGACTTGCCGAGGTGGCGAAATGGTAGACGCACTAGCTTTAGGAGCTAGCGGGAGCAATCCCGTGGAGGTTCAAGTCCTCTCCTCGGCACAAAACAAAGAATCTCGCTCTAGAAGCGAGATTTTTTGTTTTCTCCAGTGAGGGGAGGACTTGAGTGACGGAGGCAAGCTCGTAACGATCTTGCCGAGTCGGGCTTGAGCAAAACTTCAGCAGAAGTTTATGCGAAAAAGTCCTAGATATTTCCTCGGCAGAAGAAATGGTGAGTTTACGAGGCGTAGTGTTGGCTCTAGTACTACTGGATTCGAGATGCGAAAACTACCGATCGACAAAGTTGATGAGATTGTGACAATTTTTGAAGAATTAGGATATAAAGTGAAAAAAGACGAACAGGACCCAACTTATTTAGAATTAGTGCCTCCGGAATTAGATAGTTTGCCACGAACTCAAATATACAAACTAGATTAGTTATTCCAAGTGATCGAAAAATTGGGAGACACCGGCGCACCACGAACCCTCAGATGGTGGTGTGTAGGTGGCCATGACTTCACAAGGATCTTTGGTGTGTTTACCTTTAAGAAAAATCTTGGTGAATTGAGGAGCAATCCTTCTCAATGCATCCTCATAATTATCAAACCTGGTCACCTTTAATACTTCGGGGTTCGATGGCTCGGGATAAATCCCCCACCCCCAGCAGTTGTATGAGTTTTCTGGGATTCTTTTGCAAAGATTTGATTCCTGCTGGGCGATAGCTACTAACCAGCGGTAGTCAAACTGATATTGGTCTGATAGAGAAACAATGAGATTGGAAAACGGCTCTAATGGTGAATTAAATTTGTGCAAATATTGCCGAACGATTTCGGGACGGGCATCAGCGGTGATAATTGAAGTTTTTATCTGTTCGTCGAAGGACGGTAAAGCCGAAAAAATAAATGGCTCTTCTGGGTTTGGAATGGTTTCGATTGTTTGACTCTCGGTTGTCGTTCCCAGAATATATTTGTTTTGTGAGCCTCCATTTTCGATAAGTAAGGTGTTTAGGCCAAAAGTGATGCGTGAGGTGATGAGAAAGAGAGCTAGTAGATACAAAAACTTTTTCGCCATATGCTAATTTACTGTGGCAGAAAAAGGTGATGCTGTCAAGAAAGGTGTGGGTCAGGCGGGACTCGAACCCGCGACACCCTACTTAAGAGGCAGGTGCTCTAACCAACTGAGCTACTGACCCGAACATCAGTATTTTACCTTATTTCAAGGTAAAATAGGACTATTGCACCAGTAGCTCAACGGATAGAGCCCTTGTCTTCGGAACAAGTGGTTACAGGTTCGATTCCTGTCTGGTGCACATATTTTCGTATATATTAGATGGTAGTGAAACTATTGATCTTTACCTACGCGCCTGCGGGGTTGGGGCATCTTCGGGTGACGGATGCTTTGGCTGAAAGCAGACCTAATAATTCCCAATATGTTCTATTAGGTTCGATAGACCGATTCGTGACCTGGATCCACCGTTTTACCAGCATTAACCCTTTTGGTAAGTATGTATTTCTTAGATCACAATACGGAGTATTTGAGGATATTTTTACTAATTTTTATCGGACTGTTTTAATAATGTCATCTGGTGGCGTCTTTAAGCAGTTAAAGGAAATTCTGTTGCACAACCCCGAATGCGAAGATGTTTGGATTATAGCCACTCATTTTGGTATGGCACATCAGATTGGGGCTACCAAGGAGAGGTTGATTAGAGAAACCGGTAAGAAAATAAAATTAATAGTGCAGGTAACAGATGACACATATCAGCATATATGGTGTGTTCAAGGGGCTGACTTAACGTTTGTACCAAGTAAATTCGTCCAAACAAAATTTGAAAAGTATGCAGTGAAGCAAAAGATCGATTTTGTTTCTGAAGTGATCCCCTACCCGCTTTCTGGTTTACTCACAAGAAAACTGCCTAAAGGTATGGGAGATAGGCAAAAAGTATTTTCGGAAAAGAACGGGAAAATAAATGTGGCAATTCCCATCTCCGGTGCGGCAGTGGGTCTATCCTACTTTATGGATTTAGTTCAGGAACTGGTAAAGTTGTCCGATCGATTTGTGTTTTGGATTTTGGTTAAAAAGTCGCCTTTTACTGAGATGTTTATCTCTTCGATGTCTAAAATAAAAAATGTTAACGTGCTGGTAGGGAAAAATGATATCCAGATGATCGAGCTTTATGAACTTTTGTACGGAAAAAATCTTATACATTTGGAAATTACCAAGCCAAGTGAACAAGCCTTTAAAGCGATTATTTATCCAACGGCTGTAGGTGGAAGTGTTTTGTTATTTACTACCTCGGTGGGAAGGCAGGAAAAGGAAAATATAAGATTCCTAGAGAGGCACCATCTGATGCCGAATTCGCATCCGGTGGCAGCGCCAAGAGCAATTCGAATTTCAATAAACCCAAAGATTGCAGCCAAATTTATTAAGTGGGGTGTAAATTCCGGTCTATTTCGGAAGATGACCTCTCCGAGCTTAAAGTTCTCTAAGAAATGTTTGTCTTCAGGTGAAGTAGGTCCAGGCGGAGCTAGATTGTTTTGGAAACGAGTCGAGAAAAGGTTTGGAAAGTAATGAAGCTATTTTGGGGGTTTTGTTGTATGGTACAATATAGGATATGACATTTTCCAATCGAGGTAACAACAACTTTAGTGGAGGCCAAAATTACGCTAGACGAGACTATAACGATAGGAGTTCAGATAGGCCAGTGATGTTCGATGCTGTTTGTGCCCAGTGTGGATCCGCTTGCAAAGTTCCTTTTAAACCCAATGGTCGAAAAGAGGTATTTTGCAGTAAGTGTTTTGAAAATAATGGTGGTGGTTCGAGAGAGACTGGTTTTGGGGATTCTAGACGGCCACAGATGTATGACAAACGTGGCACCGGATCTGGCTTTGCAGATCGACAGATGTTCAGAGCCACCTGCGATCAGTGTGGTCAAAGTTGCGAGGTCCCCTTTCGGCCGACTAATGGTAAACCAGTCCTTTGTAGCAACTGTTTTGCCGAGACCAAAGCCGATTCCGGAAGGTCGTTTGGTTCTAGCGATAATTCTTACTCCAAACCGGCACCGATGGCTAAGGAGAATAGCGTCGAGTTACAAGCGATCAATGTCAAGCTGGACAAGATATTAAAGCTTTTGCAGCCACCTGTAGCCAAAGAAGCGTCTACCGAGATAACGGCCAAAATACTAGAAGAGATTGAAACTAATTTAGAAAAAACACCGTCTGTGGGTAAAAAGAGGACAAAGAAAGTCGTTAAAAAGACCGCCTAAACTTGTGGTAGCCTGTGGTAAAGTAAGACCATGTTGGATGAAATAAAGAAATATGATAGTTTGGTCCAGGTGTTACTTTATCTTTTGATTGTTGCTGTTGGTAGCTATGTGCTTGGTATGGTTGGGTCGGTTTTAAGCCGTTTTACGGACACGATTGTGATTATTTTGGTTTCTTGGCTTCTAAGTTTTTTATTGGATCCGGTAGTCGATCGAATTCAAAAATACTTTAAGTTCTCGAAGATTGTCTCAACGATAATTACCTACTTACTGCTTTCTATATTTATTGTTGCAATAGGTTTCGTTTATATTCCACTAATTACCACCCAGATTGTGGCTTTGGTTGGTTTGGTGCCTGGATATCTTAGTAATGCACCGACTATATTAAATAATCTTGACGGACCACTGCTGACCCAGATTGAAAACTCGATTACTCTAATTCCGTCCATTGCTCAGTTCTTTTTTTCTGCCTTTATTGTGCTCACTTTGTCTTTTTACTTCATTATTGATCAAAATAAAATCAACAGAGAGTTCTTTAGTTTAGTACCCGATACTTGGCACGAAACATTGATATTTATCGAAAAAGTGATTAGTGACACATTTATTTCATTTTTCAGAGTTCAGTTTTTCTATGGCATTTTGATTGCAACCGTAACTTGGTTGGTCATGTATCTATTTGGAATCGGTTTTGCGGTGTCGGTGGCTTTCTTGGCTGGTCTATTTGCCATCGTTCCCTTGATTGGTCCATTACTGGCAATTATTTTGCCCGTGGCGGTTGCCTTACTGGCTGGGTCTTTAAAGGCGATGTTGGTTGGTGTAATTCTGTTTATAGCCCAGCAAATTATTTTTAACGTGATTGGTCCACGGTTACTGGGTAAGGCTTTTAGTCTTCACCCGGCCATTATTTTATTATCTTTATTAATCGGACTTAAGTTTGGTGGGGCTTTTGGTGCGGTCTTCGCAATTCCGGTTTTGGGAATTGCTGTGGTCATGATTAGAACCTTCGGAGTAAGAGTGGCAAGAGCGCTAAGTAAAGAAAGGGTTAGAAAGGTTTGAGATATACAAAAAGACCTCCGCTGTGGCGAAGGCCCTTTTGTGTCTGCTTAGGCTTATTGAGCTAGTTTGACGTTTTTGGCTGCTGGTCCTTTTGGACCCTGCTCGATATCGAATTCTACTTTAGCGCCTTCTTGGATTTGATCAAAGGTAATTCCCTGTAAATCATTGGAATGGAAAAAAAGGTCTTTTTCTTCTCCTTCTCTGGAAATGAAGCCAAAGCCTTTGTCGGTTTTTTTCTTGATTGTGCCTGTCATAGTATTATGTGATAGAAGTGGTTTGTAATAATATTTACTCTATCCCCTTAACTATAGTTATTTTACCATTGCTCGCGATATTACGCCACTATTAGCGGCTGAGACCGTTGAATAATTTCCCTCGTCATCCCGGGTAAAGTCGAAGGATCTCACTCCAGCCTTGGTTGCTTGTGTTTTGGAATACTACTTTTGGGGTGGATTATGGGATAAGGACTCTCTCAGATAATTGTCTGCTGACAATTTCTTCGAACCCGACTCGGCAAGATCGTCACGAGCTTGCCTCCGTCACTCGAGTCCCGTAACGATTATCCACATAAAATCCCCCATAGAGGGGGAATTTATATAGGGTGGAGGACGGGATTTGAACCCGCGATCTCCTCCTCCACAGGGAGGCGCTTTAAACCAACTAAGCTACATCCACCATGCTCAATGCACAGAGGCATCTGGTCTATTTTACCTCAAAACAAGCTTTGAATGGTAAAATTAGCCTATCGGGGTGTAGCTCAGATGGCTAGAGTACTGCGTTTGGGACGCAGGGGTCGTGAGTTCGAGTCTCACCACCCCGACATTAGAGGTATAAATATACATGAATCAACCAGAAAGTGGTATTCCGCAATCAGAAACCGAGATTGAGGAGCCAAAACCAAGAAGAAGGAAGGAAAAGGTGCCAACGTGGACTCCTCAGGAAATTGCCTTGTCTCTAGGTTATAAGAAGATGCCACACGAGAAGGGAGATCCGGTCCAAGAATATTGTAAGGCCGTTGAAAATGGACATGTATATAGATTTAACATTCAAAACAGTAAATATACGGATGAAAGAGGCGTTCGAATATCTATGGGTATCTTGGGAAGTCCTAAAAATGTTGTTTTGTGTCAGGACAGGCGGTTTGATGAGGACATGAAAGACCTGGGTCTCGTGACTAGGACCAGTGCTGGAATGTTTTGGCGACCTGAGCTTCAGACAAAAGAAGTTTTTGAAAAGTTGACGCAATATATTAGGAACCTAGAGGAAACAGGTTTTTTTGAAGATTTAGTTAAACCCAAGCAGATCTCTGGCGGTGCTTCTGCCTAGGCAGTGGTTATGATAAAATTTCTCTGTTAGCGGGTGTCGTATACCGGTATTACCTCAGCTTTCCAAGCTGATGAAAGGGGTCCGACTCCCCTCACCCGCTCACTTTCGGTTGTTCCTCATTCGTCACGCCTAGCTCATGCGTAGACTTTTGTCCTAGCAGGCTCGTCACTTCATCAATACCCTCATCAACCCATTCAGACATTTGCTTAAATGTATATTTGGCTTTGCACCAGACCTTTTGCTCTCCCATAACTAAGTCCTCGCCAAGTATGCGGACAATTTGTCTTTTTGTCTCGTTATCTCCATTTTTGAACATTTCACTGGCATGAGTTGCGAAGTCTATCGCCTTATCTAAATCCTCCGCCCAACTATCGAGACTTAGGTCTGAGGTATTCACTCCGTTTTCTTCAACGGTTATCTTGTTTAACTCTTCGAGATATCTTGTGGAATCAATCAAACCTTCACCTTTCATCTGAAAGAGTGTTTTCTTTCTCTCAAAAAGATTTTGAAGTTTTTTGGTCTTATCAGAGAGCCTTATTTTTGCCACCGTCAGCTCTGATTCGTTTTTCTCTCTTATCTTCGCCTTGATCTTCTCTATTTTTGTGGGGTCGATGTAGGAGTGGTAAAGAAAGTTTTTCAGTTGTTTCTCTAAATCCTCTACCTTGGTATATTTTTCTGAACACACACCTTTCTTTTTTGTACATCGGGCGTACTCATGGAATCGAAATGAGCCGTCAGTTCTTTTTCTTTGTTTTACTTCCGCAGTTATGGCTCCGCCACACTTCCAGCATTTCAGGAGTCCCATCCACCAATAATTGTTTTTGAATTTTTGTTTCTTTGATTTGCTACTCAAAACCCTTTGAGCCATGTCGAAAGTTTCTTGACTGATGATTGGCTCATGCACTCCTTTCTTGAACTCTCCTTTCCAGTAGAACCAACCGTAATAGAATTCGTTGGTCAATAATCTATAGCACTGGGTTTTCCCTATTGGTCGAGATGGTCTTGATTTTGCTGCTGGAATTCTTAACCCCTCGTCGGTAATAATTTTCTGAATGTCGTGAACGGACTTGCCTGTCACGGCAAGATCAAACATTCTTTTTATGAATGGAGATATTTTTGGATCAACAATAATTGTCTTCTCCCCTTTTATCTCTCCAATATTTTTATAGCCAAGACACGCTTTTCCTGGACGCCAGCCCTTATTAGCCTTGGAGAGCATACCCACCTTCACATCATCGCTTAAATCTTGAGAGTATTTTGTACTAAAGCCAAACTCGATGTGCAACAGTGTCGAGTCTCCTCTTGTATATTCTCCAGAGTCACAAAATATGGCAAGTTTCCTGCTGTTGAGAAGATCAATTAACATTCCACCCTCAGTCGCATTTCGGGCAAGTCTGTTCGGCTTCCAAGCAATAATTGCCTCGGCCTTTTTCTTTTGGATAAAATTTATTAGTTTTTGGAACTGTGGTCGTTTGAACGCTTCTTTTGCTGAAGCGCTTTCCACCAACGTCTCAATTACTTGGAGATTGTATCTTTTAGCTACGTTTTCACAAATTTCTTTTTGACTGTCCAGACTCAAGACTTGCCTATCAGATTCATCAGTTGACTTTCTTAGGTAAATTACTGCTTTCATGTTCCATTTTATTTTACTACCTAAAAATGGAATAATCTAGTTATGTTCTGGTTTGATCTTTGTGGTATGGGTTGGCCTTTTTCGGCATATAAACAAACCTCGCAAGTCATCCCTTTTTTGAATGGAGTCAAAGCCGTTTCTTTCGCAGTCTATACAACGTAACTCGTCAACTCTTTTGTTAATTGTTTCTTTAGACTGCGTTGCCAGATAATTCTCTTCCCAAACTAAGGCATTACATTCAGGACAGGTAAAATCTTTTAGATCGTCAACTTCCGACTGATTGTTGACGTCTATTGGAGGAATCTTAACTAACGTGTCCTCGAAACCGCACTTGGGACATTTTAAATACAGCTTAGACGACATGTTTAGTGCATCTTCTTCAACGGGTTTAATCATGAAGTAATCATACACCTGACCTAGTTTGACCTATTCGCCCTGGGCTTATTGGTCTCCACCCCCTCAAACCTCACTATTAAGATTGAGTTGAGAGCCGTTTTCTTCCATCATCCACAGTAGAGTTCTTTTGTGAGGTCCTTCTGAGTGTTCTCTGTAAACAACACTTTTTTGACCTTTTGCCTCAAGATACTCTTTGACTTTGGTTATTTTTTCGTCATTCACGATTAGTCGTAGATACGTTGCACCCCTACTATAAATATCTTTTGGTCCGTAGGTTTCAATTTCTGTTCCGAAGGTCGTGGTGAACCTTGATGTTTTTCTGTCACTTATTTCTCCCTCAAAACCTAAGCAATTTACAAATATCTCTCCTATCATTCGCATATCAGTCACAAAAAAGTTTACATCTTCGATTCTTTCTTTACTCATGATGCCATTATACAACCATAAAAATGGGCTGGTTTCCCAGCCCTGCACAAAAGTGGTGATTAGTCGTCCATTTCCTCGCCGAGGTCGTTGGCAATATCGCTTTGCTGTGCGTATTCCAAGCCGCCGATAACGTTGTCGATTTCAGCTTTGCGTTCATCGCTCTGGCCTTCTTTCAACGCTTCCTGGTCCTTAATATCTTGCGTGCGGTCTTTTGGGTCTGACATGAGTACCTCCTAAGGCAAAAGTGCGATTCTGATTTTTCAATCAGTTTAGAAAGATTTTACAGGTAGATATACTCTAAGACAAGTCCTTGACTAGACCAGCCTGTAAGCCTCCATTCCCTCATTTATCCAAATATGCTTTTTCATAGCCCAAGTATTGTCTATCCAATATATTCTTTGAGTCTTCCATTCCTCATCAAGGCAAAGGAGGGTAAGAAAATTTGCTTTTCTTTGAAGTCTGGTAGAAAAATCAAATTGCCAACCGCCTTGCTTGCTTGGTCTTGCTGTTTTTACTTCTAATTTTGTTTGACTTCCCAAGTTGAATCCGTTTGTCGGAACTCTTATATCAAAAGATCTCTTCCTCGCAATGGTTGATCCTTGGAACCAATTACTAACTAAGTACTCTCCGTATAAACCAACTTCATAACGATATTTTTTCTGTTTTATATTTTTCATTCTGTGTTTTTTGTTTTGTTAATGACTAATGTATCGTGAAGACCTTCTGAATGACACTACAGGTCATTGTAGAGGCTCACGAGTTGTGTTTTTGTTGCTTTGTAAATTCAAATTTTGTATGTTTACTCTGTTATATCCCAGAATTTTCCTTCTCCTCCGTTTTTCCAACTTTTTTCCCACGCTTTATCTTTCCACTGTTCTTTGAAGTCTTCATAAAATGGATCTCCTTTTCGATACTTAAGCCATTCCTTGTAATCTTTTTTAGCTCCAGCGTAGCCGAAGAAAAATGGATTCGTTGATTCCTCCTCGAGTTTTTTCCACCAAGCTGTTTCCAGTTCTGCTTCAAACTTTTTCTTAAGATAATTTTGGTATCTTTCTTTGTCGAGGCGACCGTCGTTAATAAAATTGTTCCAATTAGAATACCTCTCAAAGTTGCTTATGACCACGTAGAAGTTTCCTTTCCAGCCTTTCTTCTTTCCTGTTCCATTGACCGAATCGGTTAAGTCTCTGAATATTTCTTTTACTTTTTCCGACCCGTACTCTTGAGTAAATTCGACAATCTTCCTCTTTTGAAACTCTGTTGGTTCAAATGAGCCAGGAAAGACAAACTTGTTTGCCTTGATAACTTTTTCTACCCATTGTCTATCTAGTTCGTTCATTCGTCACCTCCTCTTACAATTTCAAGGTCAATCGTGTCTGGAGACCAGTCGAGGTATTCGATGGGTGTTTGTGCCTGTAGGCTCAATAATCGCTTAGCAGGAAGGGTGATAGTTTGCACTCCGTGTCCCTCATGAAGAGTATCCTTGTCTTGAGTCTTAGAAGTAGAGAATTTTTTAATGTCTCCCCTCCTCGTTAAATCTTTTTCGTTAATAACGTTAGGGTAACCCTTCGGTGTATCGTCAGGCACGACTTCATTTTTTGACGAGTAACCCTTCGGTGTATCGACGAGTAACCCTTCGGTGTATCGTTGAATTCCGTTCTTGACAGGGCTAACTAGGTTTTTATTCAGTTGGTAGCGGTTTGGTTTTCTACTTCCTGGTTTAGAATAGGTAAGTATTAAGTGTCCACATCCAACTAAATTTTTTAGTGACTCGTTTACTGTTTTTTTGCTGTACCCAATACTGAGAGCAAACTTTTTTTGTGCAATGTAGAAAATGTCCCAGTTTGTGTCTCGGATAAAAAGTAAGACTGGCAAGTCAGCTCCCCGAAGTCTCTTGTCTTTGTAGACTTCACGCCATGCGTCGAAGTAAGACTTAGCCTGTTCCTTGGTGATTTCTTTAGGCATTTTGTCCTCCTCTCCAAGTTATTACTGTACCGCCGTACCAGTCTTCATTCCAAACTCGCTCCATCTTGACCAAGCCCTGTTTTTTAATCTCGGCTACTGCACGGCAGAACGTTCTTCGTGACATTCCTAATTCGGAAGCCAAGGCAGCATATTTGTTGTCTGTTTCCTTCTTTCTTTTGAGGTAATTTATAACCTTCAAAGTGCGTCTGGCACTTTTGGAAACTTGCGTTCCTTTGTTTTGTGTTCTAGGATTATCCATAGAGTTATCTTTCGTGGTAGATTGGTAATTTTTAATAATGTGTCGGTTTTAAAAGGATTGGTTAACTCCAGTCCTTTTTTGTGCCTATATTATTACTATGAGTTAAGTGAAACAAACCAAATTACTAATGTCAAGTGGCAAAATGGCACCCTTGATATGTTGAAAACGGATAAACTATAAGTTAGTATTACTCAATGAATAACGAGATCAACCCAAACGCTGTCTATATTGGCACCGAAGTTAGAAAACTATTAAGAATCGGAGAGGCCAAGCTTCGAAAGTATGTTCACGACGGTACGATCAAAGCTTCCCTTGCTGGAAACAAGTTTTTGTATATCGGAAAAAATTTGCTCCAATACTTAGAAGACACCAAAATAATCGATTAGCAATTAAAAACAAAACCCAAATGACAAAAAATAGATTCGGCACTTTTGACGACATTGAAATAAGCACGCTCCTTGCTGGCTTGTGCCTACTCCTCGAAAACCATGCTGAGACCAGAAGGCTCTTCGATAAGGATTTTATTTGTAGAGCAGACAAATTGATTGCCCTCGGTCGAGAGTTGGCTGTTGTATATAAAGAAATTTATGATGAACAAGATTGACGCCTTCCTCGAAAGAGAACTGTTAGCCCAGACTCCAAAAGACCGACTTCGCTCTAAGCTGGGCATGAATGACTTTAGTTCTGAAAAGTTCGACGACATTTATCGAAAAGCTCAAGAAACTAGTCGCTCTATTGCTAAATGTGAATGGTGCTCCGAACCATTCCTTGAAAAGAACATAAGATCAGACACCCTATTGTGCCCTGCTTGCTCCCCAGGACGTCAAAGGATCGTCTTATGGAAAGCCCGCCACAAGGTCCATAACCTAAGCGACGCCGACAAAGTAGCTATTGCCAACGATAACACCGTTCGTTATGGAAGAAACAAACCAACCAACAAATGACAGAAAAACTTAAACCAATAATCCTGACAGGCTTTCAAATCAAACAACTCCAAAAACTTCTTGGAGGCATGGCTAAAATATCCCTCGAGGCCGACAAGCTCACCATTCAACTAGACAAAATTATTTTGAAGTTTGAAGCCAAATGACCACTACCCAAACTAATTCCATCCAGTCCCTTTATGAGGCAACTACCGCCTTTGTGCGAGCGTGTCTGATCGCAAAACTGTCTTTTGATTCACCTGACGAACTGAGTAATGATTTCAACAATACGTTGAAGATTGTTGACGCTCATGGACTCGAGATAAATGAGGCCTCCCTTGTTGAGAGAAAATATCCAGAGCTTGGCAAGAAGTTGGTGGAGCTTGCTGGTGAAATTGTTACTAATGAAGTTTTTAATGACAGAACAAGTTAAAATTCAATTTGATTTAGTATCTGGTCTAGTCTCAGAAATTCGCCGACTAGGTTCTTTGCCCGCTATTGAGGAAGGTTTATTGAAGGTCGAAGAGTTCTTGAAGAATACCGAGAGACTATCAGAAACAGTCCCTGAGGAGCAATTATTAGAGTCTTTACGTTTCACAGACGAGATTGCTCGTCGCCTCGTTCGTTTAGCGAGGAAAGAGAAGGGCGAAGAAGAACAGAAAAAGAAAGCATGGCGTTTCACGGGCACAAGAAAGTCATAGCTAGTCTAATAGAAAGAGCTATTCGTGATGCAATTTTAACGCTTCGCGGTTATAGGTGGCGAGCATATTCTGATGAAATCTATCCCTTTATTGCCTGGGCAATAATTAAACATAACTGGGGGATAGTGGACTGCTTCTCATGTGGCCGACCTATGTGGTGGAGAACAAAGCTGAAACGCTGGAAACCCTATTGCGCGTCCTGTCGTAGCTTAGCCAGCAAAGCAGGAATCGAAATGCCTACGCCAAAGTTATACTGAGACGATAGTTCTGTGCGGTTGGTCGTTATGGAAATAGTCCATAAGACATCTTCTTATCTACTATTTCCCCAACCCTCCGCACACCCCTCCCCAATTCCTCACATACACACTCTACTTAGAACTTTATCCATATAGGACACAACCCCCCTGCGACAATGTTTAGCCCATGGCTAGACACTAATGCCTCTCTTTTCTCCTCTTCTCCCCGTATGGGGGGCTCTGGAAAGTGACTCACCATCCGTGGAAAAGACCCACCTTAAGGGTGGCTTATAGTACGCTAACTCTTCGAATACTTCCTATTTTTCTATACCCACCCCCCCACGTAGCAAAATCTCTATTTAGAAAAAGATGAAAATATTTTTTCTGGTAAATTCTACAGATTCTCTTCACTCATTCTAAGTCCATCTCCGAGCCTGTAAATGCCTCTACAACGTCTTCTATAGGGTGCTCATGTAGGTATGGTCACGAGGAAAAGAAGAATCACAGGCTTACGCTTGTTAGAAGGACTTTTTCGCCCAGGACAACTTTCTTTTTTACCCGCCTATTTGCCCAGGGCTAATAGGTTTCCACGCTATCGTCTAGATCCTATTTTTCTTCGTCCACTTTTTTCTTTTGTACTGTCAAAATATTGTCGAATGTGATTGGTGTTCCCTTGAGCACTAGACTTTGGGGAGTAGAAAGTGGTGCCACATTGTATTCATCTAACGCAGATACATAACGAATATTTTTTGAATATGGTTCGATCACCGCACTTGCTGAGATAGATCCTAAGGAAATATTTCCAAGACTCATTGCAGAGCCTCTTAAGTCTTTGGCCTTTTGTTCAATTTCTTTGGAGATTCTTTCGACTTTATCCCTTTCTCCTTGAGTTGAGGCGGAAATGGTTTTGACTTCTTTTGCCGTTTTTCCGACCTCCACCACTTGTTTTTGAAAACTGTCGAGGGTTGTTTGGAAAAGTTCCTGTTGCTTACTTTTTAGCTCAGTCATTTCTTTGGCAATTTTTACAATTGCCTCTGTTTCCTTTTCTGCTTTTTCTCTCAGCTTATACTGTTGCCAGACTTGAAGACCTAGAACAAAAACAAGAACAGCAATTATTACCCCAAACACTGTTGAGAAAGTTCCAATAACCATTGCCCAGAACTCAAAAGGATTCATTCCAAAAGTTTGTGAGATGGTCGGCGCTGGCGTGAGCAATGCCGAGAGTGTTGCTTGTACAGATGAAGTTGCATCCATTCATTAATTATATCTCTTGTGGATAGCCCTTAGTTCTAAAACGAAATGCACCACCTTCGGTAAAATAGCCCATTAACAAATTGAGCTTAAATACACAGAAAGGAGGTGGAATATCATGGCGAC
>LCIE01000007.1 GCA_001000865.1 Candidatus Collierbacteria bacterium GW2011_GWC2_44_18
CTAATAATAAAATACTCTTTACTTAAAGAGCTTAAGGAGGCAATCAATGTCCTATTGCACCTGGATGAATATAAATATCTCCGTTCCTTTATCATGCCGACACCCAGGTCGATCATCTCTTTTGCGACAAATAAAAATAGTGGAATCAAAGAAACCACTCAACTGTGGTCAAAATATGAAGCGAATGTCCAAAAGGCGTTCAAAGAACTTAATATAAAAGACCCCGGGATTATGCCCTGCTACCTTCACGGAATATCTTGCGAAGGATGGTTTGATACCGATGATAGCTCAATCCATGTTCGTTTCCCAAAGAATGGAGGAGACCAAGAACTCCTGGACACGATCATCCACGAGATCCTTCATCTGGCGACCTATGACGACAAATATGATTACGACCGGAGAGAAGAGATCGTCGATACAATTCTTGCCAAGCCTCAGTTTAAAAAGATTCTAGCCCCCTAAATGTAGTTGAGTTTTTTTAGGCTTCTTTTTCTTCGGGGAGGAGGTTGGCTTTTAGATCGCGGGCGGAGTCGAGCTTGCTGCCGATCTGATTGATGCTTTGGCCGGTGGAGTTCATGGAGTCGAGGCTAAATGATTATATTCGGCCTAGAAATTGTTTGCCTGTTATACTAGATTTAGTTAACAGGGCTTGACAAGATGTTAACTAAGTACTAAGATAGGCTATATCTACTAATAGTAGGTTAACTATATATGAAAGTCGAAATTGGCAGATACATCAAGCAAAAGGGAGGTTATTCTTCATTTTTACCCAATAAATACCCCCCTAAAGGGATATTGGTCATCTCCCCAGGAATACTACTGAAAGCTTCCGAGGCAGAAAGATTGATCGGAAAATTGGACGGGGTCACCCATACCTTGCCGGATGTAGATTTCTTTCTATCGATGTTTGTGGCCAAAGATGCTACCTCTTCTTCACAAATTGAAGGGACAAAGGCTACCCTTATTGATGCGATTGAGCTCGATTCCGGCGTAGCAACAGGACAAACAGATGCTGATGACATTATCTTTTATATCAAAGCTCTTCATTACGGTATCAAGAGGTTGGAAACATTCCCCCTTTCGCTAAGGTTTATTCGCGAACTTCATTCGGTTCTAATGACCGGAGCAAGATCAACCCACTTCGCCGATCCGGGAGAGTTTAGAAGAAGTCAAAATTGGATCGGAGGAACCGTACCAGCCAATGCATCCTTTGTTCCACCATCCCCAGATGACTTAAATACCGCCCTAAGTGATTTTGAAACATTTATAAGAAATGAAAAGCTTACCTTGCCGGTAGTTCAAATAGCACTTATGCACGCCCAGTTCGAAACCATTCACCCTTTCTTGGATGGAAATGGTAGAACCGGCAGGTTACTGATTACGCTCATGATGTATTTCAGAAAACTGCTGGAAAACCCTGTTCTTTTCTTGTCTTCGTATTTCAAGAAACATCAAAAAACATACTACCAGAAATTGCATGACTATCATAACGGCAATGTTGGTTCATGGCTTGAATTTTTCCTGGATGGAGTAATTGAAACCGCAAAAGAATCAATTCAAATCTCAAAAGATATTACAAAACTAAGAGATTTGGAGATGGAAAAAATTCAAGCATTGGCAAAAAGAGAATCCGAAAGCGGAGTTGTCATTTTGAAAAAACTATACTCACAACCAATTATTTCCTCCAAAAACGTTATGGAATGGACAGGTTTCTCGCGAAGTGGAGCGATCAAGGCTATCAACAGGTTTGTCAGTCTGGGAATTCTAGTACCCAAAACAGGGTCAGAAGCATATGATAAGGTTTACACTTACAAGAAATATATCGATATTTTTATTAAGTAATCTGCGAATCAAACACGCTTAATTACTCTTTTGCCTGTTTTTCTTCGGGGAGGAGGTTGGCTTTTAGATCGCGGGCGGAGTCGAGCTTGCTGCCGATCTGATTGATGCTTTGGCCGGTGGAGTTCATGGAGTTGTAGGCGTTCGTGAGGTGTTTGCCCAGCAAGGTAAAGTTTTCGTTGAGCTTTTCGTAGTCTTTCTGGACGGCGCGGAGCAGAGTGAACACTTCGGAGGTTTTGCCGGCGATCTTTTGGCCTTCCAGCGAAAGAAGAATGGTTTGGAGATGGGCGTAGAGAGTAGTGGGAGAGACGGGATAGACACGGGACTCACGGGCCAGATCGAGAAGCTCTTGTTCGCTAACTATTTCGTAATAAATACTTTCGGAGGGAATGTACATGAGGGCGAAGTCCAGAGTGCCTTCTTCCGGGAGAATATATTTACCGGAGATATCCTTGATGTGTTTTTTGACGTCGCGGATGAAGGCGGAACGGGCGGCGGCTTTGTCGGTCGCCGAGGCGGCGGAGTAGATCTTCTGAAAATTTTCCATGGGGAACTTGCTGTCGATAGGGAGAATACCGGCCTGGGTTTTGATGGCGGCGTCAACTATCTGGCCCGTCTTGAAGTGATACTGAAGATGGAAGCTGTTCTTGGGGAACATCTGAGCGATGAGGTCTTTGAGGACTTGTTCGCCGATGTTGCCCCGGAGCTTGGGGGACTTGAGATAGTCCTGGAGATCTTTCATGGAGCGACTGACCTCGCCGAAGGCGCCGGCTTCTTTCTTCAGGTCGGAGATGACCGCGGTCGCCTGATCCAGACGGGAAAATAATTCGCGATAATTTTGCTGGAGGGAGGCATTCGTGGTCCGATTCGTGGTATCGAAGGACTGTTGGAGGGACTTAAGCCAAGCGTTGAGAGTGGGGTCGGTTTTTTGGATCTCCAACTTCTGCTTAAGAAGAAGATAGACCACGATCAGCCCGACAAAAAGGAAAACAATAATGATCAGGGTGTCGGAGGACATGGATTCATTTTAACCTAGTGGAGTGAGATTGCCACGTCGGAGTACCTCCTCGCAATGACGAGTGGTTGGTGTGGTTAAATGGAGTGTAGTGAAGCGGGGACCGACAAGGACTCACCTCGCAGGACTTCGTGAGTACACTCACCCTACAAGGAGAGTCCTTTGGGAGAGAATAAATATGGAGACAACAAAACATAGACAGAAGAAAAGATATGGCTGGCTGGTGTTTTTTGCGGTGATCAACTGGATTTTCATAGGTCTGGTAATCTGGAGAGTCGATCCGGAAACAATCAGAGACTTTATTATTCCTGGTAGTTATTTACCCATGACACTATTAGTGATGGGGGGAATTTTTTGGCTATTGTCGATTCTCTTGATGTCAGCCTCCGCGGCTTTGAGATGGACTATCGGGATGACGGCTTTTTTGGAATTGAGAGTGCTGGGACTGGGGTCGATGTTAAATGGAATTTTGATTTTGGGACTGCTGATTTCTTTGGAGATATATTTGATGAAGTCGAAGGGAAAGAAGATGGATTCCGGGTCAAGCCCGGAATGACAGTTGGAGTGAGTGGAGTGGGATTGCCACGCTCCCGCCACAGTGGACAGGTCGCTCGCAATGACGGGGGCGGTGTGGTTTAATTAATTGAAGACCTGTCGGTAGCAGGGTTAATATTTAGGACAGAAAATGCAACTTTCACACAATCCCATTAATAAGACGCTGGAGAAACAGCTGGACAACTTGTTCTACCAAGTATTGGCCGAGATCGATTCTCCGGAAGATCTGAAGCTGGTGTTGAGTGACATCCTGACAGAGGGAGAGAGAACGGCGGTGTTGAAGAGGCTAGGAATTGCACTTTACTTGGATAAAGGCAGAAACTATGAGGATGTCAAAAATAATATTAAGGTCAGCTCGGCGACGATTGCCACGGTGGCGGAGAACTTGGGGAATTCCGGCTGGCAGGAGATGATCAAGAGAATCAAAGCCGAAGAGTGGGCTAACGAGTGGACGAATAAAATTACCGGGGGGATAAAGAGGATGTTTAAATAAATCGGAATAATGTGTATAGATTGCCACACCCGCCGCTCGGCGGGTTCGCAATGACGGGGGGTGTGGAGGGAGATTGTTGGTGACCAACAAGGAATCACCTCGCAGGAGTATCCACAGGATTTCGAGTACTCAAACTACAAGGAGAGTCCTTTGGAAAGGGGAAGTAGGGTAAAATGAGGCATGGGAAAATTTTATATCACCACTACGACTCCATACGTGAATGCCGATCCGCATATCGGATTCGCTTTGGAGATTATTAGGGCCGATGTACTTGCCAGAATGCATAAGGCGTTGGGCGATGAGGTGTTCTTTAATACAGGGACCGACGAACATGGGCAAAAAATATACCAGAGGGCTCTCGAAGCAGGAAAAGACCCAAAAAGCTATTGCGATGAGTACGCGATAAAGTTCCAAGGATTAAAGACGGGCCTTAATCTTTCATACAGCAACTTTATCCGAACTACAGATGAACACCATCTAACTGCGGCTCAAGAATTTTGGAAACTTTGTGAGGCAAAGGGTGATATTTACAAGAAAGTTTACAAAATTAAATACTGTGTGGGATGTGAACTTGAGAAAACTGATTCCGAGCTAACAAACGGCAATTGCCCCTTGCACCCAAACCAGGATCTAGAAAATATTGAGGAAGAGAATTACTTCTTTAAATTTTCGAACTATCAACAAAGATTGTTGGATCTTTATGAATCACAACCTGACTTTGTCATCCCAGAGTTCCGGCAGAATGAGATGAAAACTTTTGTAAAGGGAGGCCTTCAGGACTTTAGCATTTCTAGACTAAAAACCAAAATGCCTTGGGGAGTGAATGTTCCGGGTGATGACAAACAAATTATTTACGTTTGGTTCGACGCTTTAATCAACTACATTTCGGCACTGGGGTGGCCGGAAGATCAGAAGAAGTTCGCTGAGTTTTGGCCTGGAACTCAGGTGTGCGGAAAGGATAATTTGAGACAGCAAACCGCTATGTGGCAGGCGATGCTGATGTCCGCAGGTTTGCCAACATCGAAACAAGTTTTTGTCGGCGGATTTTTAACATCAGGAGGACAAAAAATATCAAAGAGTTTGGGCAACGTCATTAATCCGATTGAATGGGCGGAGAAGTACGGAACAGATGCTTTGAGATATTTTTTGCTGGCGGAAGTAAGTGTCTTTGAGGACTCTGATGTGACTGTTGAGAGGTTTGAAGAAGCTTATCAGAACAATTTGGCTAATGGAATCGGAAATCTGGCGGCCAGGGTGGCAACTATGGCAGAGAAAATTAATTTGAAAGTTCCGGAACAAAGACTGGGTATCAGAGAGGCGGTAATAAACAAACTAAAGGCCTTCCGATTTGATGAAGCACTTAAATTTATCTGGGATGATGTAAAAACTGCGGATACTTTGATTAATCAAAGAGAAGTGTGGAAGTTGACAGGAGAGGAGCAGGAGTTTGTGTTGGCTGATCTCGTAAGAATCATCCGACAGATCGCCGCGGACTTGGTGCCTTTTATGCCGGAAACTTCAGAAAAGCTTATGATCTCATTTGGCAATGAAGTAATTAAGCGCGGAGGTAACTTATTTCAACGGATTGAAAAATGAATACAAAGAACTGGATTGCCACGGTTCGGAGTACCGAAACTCGCAATGACGAAATATGTTAATTGATACACATTGCCATTTGACTGATGAACGTTTCACCGATATTGGGAAAGTGTTGGAGGATGCAAAGAGGGCAGGTGTTGGAAAAGTGATCACACCGTCGACCAGTATAACTGATGCGAAGAAAGCAGTAGAGATTGCGGAAAAATATGAACAGTATTGTCTGGTGGGGATACACCCGGAGGAAGTGGAAACTTTGTATGGGTTGGGTGGAGACCAACAAGGAGTCTCCTCGCAGGACTACCTACACTCAAAGTCGGGGATTGCTTCGGTTCGGGGTACCGAAACTCGCAATGACGGGGGTGTGTTAGATAAAGCGATGGAGGAGATGGAGAAAATCATTAAGAGTTCGAAGAGAGTGGCGGGGGTGGGAGAAATTGGCCTGGATTTTTTTACCGGACATGATAAGAATAATCCTTTCCGTCTGGAATATACAAAACAAGAAAAAGACCGACAAAAAGAACTTTTTAGAAGACAAATAACTCTGGCAGTGGAAAATGATCTGCCTGTAGCAACTCACATGAGAGGAGCCGAGGAAGAAATGAAGAACGAGATTCTTGGAATGAGACAACTACCCCGGGGACAGTTCCATTGTTTTGCCGGTAGTCAGGAATTTCTGGAAATGATCTTAGCGAAAGGCTTCTATGTCAGTTTTTGTGGAAATATTACCTATAAATCGGCGGGTAACCTCCGAGAGCTCCTCCTGAGGGTGCCACGGGATCGCCTGCTACTGGAGACAGACAGTCCATATTTACCCCCGGAACCACTGAGAGGGACGGTGAACACCCCGGCAAATGTTAAAATAATAGCTGAGTTCGTAGCCTCCGAATTAAACTTGGGCCTCCAGGAACTGGCAGAAATCACAAGTCAAAACACAAAATGTTTGTATTCCTTAGAAAATTGATCAAAAAATACCCTAGAGGGAGTCAGCGGGTTCTGGAGATCCTGCCTGGTTTCACCAGCTGGACCTTCATACTTTTTCCGGTTTGGGGATCGATTTTTTGGCCAATTGGGGTGGCTTATTTTATTATTGCTTTTAACGTTTACTGGCTTTATCGCTCGACAACTCTGGCTTGGGCTGGCGTAATGTCTTATTACAGGATTAAAGCGTGGGAGAGATATGACTGGATGGGTGATGTAATCGGCTTCGCCGACTGGAAAGAAGTTAAGCACGTAATCGTGTTACCTACCTATAAAGAACCAGGTGAGATCCTCGTTAGAACACTGCAGGCTCTAACAAAGCAAACTATCGGACCAAAACAAATTATTCCCATTATCGCCATGGAAGAACGGGCCGGGAATGATATAAATGATCACAGAGAAGCGTTGATTAGAAAGGCTTTTATGGGTAAGTTTGCCGATCTCTTTTTTACATATCATCCGGCTAACCTAACTGGAGAGGTGGTAGGAAAGTCTAGCAACGCGTCTTGGGCAGGAAAAGAGTTCAAAAAAATGTTAACCAAGCGGACTGATTGGAAGCTCGACAAAATGACCATCTCCTCGGTTGATTGCGATGTGGCACTTCACCCGAACCATCTGGCGGCAATTACATACATGTTTCTCGACGATCCGAATAGATATCGAAAAATCTGGCAGGGGGCAATCGTCTTTTACAATAACATTGAAAGGATTCCCTGGCCGATGAGAGTGTTTAATCGCATGAGTAGTGTCATTAACATGGCACAGCTTTCCCGCCCGGACAGATTAATTAATTTTTCCACTTATACTTTGAGTTTGAAATTGATGGACGAAATTAACTACTGGGATACAGATGTAATTCCGGAGGATTATCGAATATTTTTTAAGACATATTTTGCGACTAAGGGTGAGGTCGAGGTGGAGCCGATATTTATTTCTGTCTCTGCCGACGCGGCTGAGGCAAACGGCTTTTGGAGTACCTATACAAATACCTATGAACAAGTGAAACGATGGGCATGGGGAGCAAGCGATGACTCTTATATAATTAAAGAATATATTTTGGATGACGGAGCTCCTTTTTGGGACAAGACTATTCGGGTATTTAAGGTCATCGAAGATCATTTTATGTGGCCGGTCAACTGGTTTATCATCACAGTGGGTGCTAATATGCCCCCGCTGTTAAACTCTACCTTTTCCAGAACGGTGATTGGAAGAACCCTACCTCAGGTATCCTCGGCAATATTGACACTATCTTTAATCAGTTTGGCCGCAATGGTACTAATTGATCTTAAGGCACGGCCTAAAGTGGCTGGTCTACCGGTTTGGAGGAAGTTGACTGCCCCTTTTGAGTTTGTATTACTGCCGGTAGTGGGTTTTTTCTTTTCGGCACTACCGGGACTTGACGCTCACACAAGATTGATGATGGGAAGATATTTGGAATATCGGGTTACTGAGAAAAAGGCATAATATGACAACAAACAAAGCAGCACAACAAATACTGGCAACCGATTGGGGAATATTGTTGTTAATGAGTGCGGTTCTTGCCTGGTTTTGGAAGATTTTACCCCCCCAATTACCTTGGTTTTATTCTCTACCGGGCGGTGAACAACAGTTGATTAGCAAGTTCATTCTAGCGGGAATATTGCTTGGCATGGGGGTAGTAATCGGAATTACAAGAGTTCTTGCCTCATGGGCTAGTAAAGGAGACGCTCCGGTGGAAACGACTCTAATGGCTGGTTCATTATTGGCGGTTGGCTTGTTGGCCGCTAGCTTTTTTAGAGTGATACAAATATTCGCTCTATGATAAACCCTGTTATCACCATCTTTCCTTTCATCGTGGCTTTTCTGATCAGTATAGTAGTTACCCCGCTAACGGTAATTTGGTTTTCTAAGATGGGATGGAAGATAGACCCCAAAAAAACACCCCATCCGGCGCACATTCATAGAGAACCGGTTCCCAAAGGCGGAGGTCTGCCCATCTTTGTAGCGGTGATTTTGACTTTAGCAATATTTTTAAGATGGGATAAACATTTGATTGCAATCGGGGTGGCGTGTCTGCTGGTATTAATTACAGGTTTGGTGGATGATGTCAAAGGAATAAATCCATACTTGAGACTAACCATAAATTTTTTGGCAGTGGGGATAATAGTGGCCTCAGGAATCGGGATTGCATACGTATCCAATCCCTTTGGGGGAGTCATCGATCTCTCACAATGGCGTTGGGGTTTTGAGTTCCTGGGTAAGTATCACGAAATCTGGATTCTAGCCGACCTGTTTGCCCTCTTGTGGATTCCGGTGTTGATGAACGCAATTAACTGGTCTTCCGGTGTTGATGGCCAAATCTCCGGGGTGGTGACTATTGCGGCGATTGCTTTGGGGCTGATTTCACTAAGCTTCAGCGCGGATATCGCCCAATGGCCGGTAGCAACTCTCGCCTTTGCTCTTTCAGGGTCTTTTGCCGGTTTAACGATTTTTCATTTCTTCCCGCAAAAAATTATGCCCGGTTATTCGGCCACATCTCTTGCCGGTTTACTTCTGGGAGTGATCTCCATTTTGGCCACAGCAAAAGTAGGAACGGTCCTGGTTGTACTAGGAGTACCTTTAGTCGATTTCACATATATAGTCATAAAGAGAATGCTTTCGGGCAAATCCCCGGTGTGGGGAGATAAGAGTCATCTACACCATAAATTACTGAAATTGGGCTGGGGGAAAAGGCGAATTGCTTTGTTTTACTGGCTGATTACGGCTATTTTAGGACTGACGGCAGTCAAGGTTGAGGCTAGAAGTAAACTGATCATCATGGTAGGATTGGTAATATTAATGTTGGGTTTCATGCTATGGCAATACTCTTGGCACTTCTCAAAGAAGTCAGGCCGCGACAGTGGGTCAAAAATCTAAGTTTGTTCGCGGCACTGATATTTGCGGGGCTTCTTTTTCAAGAAGGTGCTTTTGGTAAGGTTTTTCAGGCTTTTATTATATTTACGATTTTTAGTAGTGCGACCTATCTATTTAATGATCTCCTAGATATTGACTCTGATCAAGAGCATCCATATAAGAAACTTAGGCCGATCGCTAGTGGGGAATTGCCTGTGCCCGTGGCAGTATTGGCCTTGGTCTTGGGTGTGATAGTTGGCTTGGCTTGGGCATATAGTCTAAATTATTTTCTTTTCATTAGCGGGGTAGTTTATCTAAGCATCCAAATTGCCTATACAAAATATCTAAAAACCGTTCCAATTATTGATGTGATAGTGATCGCTTCCGGATACCTAATTCGGGTGTACGCTGGAGCCCTCACAATATCGGCACACATGGACGTGTGGTTTCTAATGACTGTAATCGCCGCCTCTTTGTTTTTAGCCGTAGGAAAGCGTCGAGGAGAGATGACCCTACTGCTGAACTTCAAAGAGTCACATACCAGAGCCACTCTCAAAAGATACACCGAGCATCTTCTTGACATATATACGGCAATGTTTGCCACTGGGACATGGATCACATACGCCCTGTTTACCTTTAACCAACCGAAGATCGTGCCGGACGGAAGAGCCTTGCAACTCATTTCTTTTTTGCCAAGGACTTTAGTATCCGAGAAATGGATGATGATAACAATTCCTTTTGTGGTTTACGGAATTATGCGTTATCTGCAGCTGATTTATGAAAAGAATGAAGGGGAAAGCCCGGAGAGAATCCTGCTTTCGGATAAGCCCTTGATGATTACTGGTATCTCTTGGGCGATTATGGTGATCGGGGTGCTGTATTACGTGGGATAGAAAAAGAACTCAAGAGCTCAAGATAAGGAAAATCTATGTGGATTGCCACAGCTCGAGTACGAGATTCGCAATGACGAGACTTTATTTAACCAACTTGGCGTATTGGGAGGAGACGTAGCCCCAAGAACCTTTAAGATACTCGATATTAAACCAACCCACGGTCTCAGTTTCTTTGTAGGGGAAAATATCACCGTGATTTACCTTGGCAAGCTCCGTACCATTAAGACCGGGTGTCTCACGAACCCTTGCCCACTTCATTGATGGACTTACAATTTCAATATATGGTTTTGTCAGAGCAGCTGAAGAAGTTGCCTGTTTGGGCAGAGGTGTAATGGTAGTAGTGCCGGTAGGTTTAGGAGTGGCCGAGGGAGTGGCCATCGGGGTAGGCGTAGGGGTGGGAACTATTTCCATTGTGGCCATGGTTAAGTTGAGAACCAGTCTGTACCCTGTTTGAACAGCGGCATTAACAATTTTGTCTTGATATCCTGGAGCAGTGAAAGAAAAAACGTGAGGACCGGGAGCAATGTCAGCAGTAACAGGAGTAAAACCGGCAGGTTTTCCATCGATGCTTACAGTGGCATTGGCTGGCAGGCTAATGATGTTTACTGAAGAGTCTTTGTTGTTAGATAATTTTTCGAAAGAAAGAGTGTAGCTATGGGATTTGTCTGGGGTGGTGCCGAATTCTCGGTGAACGGTAGTCAAAGTGCCACTGACCAGATTGACTTTTGTTTCCCAAGATTGGCCTGAGTCGATAGCGGTCATCTGAATGGTCGTGGCGCCAGGAGCAAGATTTTCGTCGTAAAAAGGAGTCTTACTAACTGACTTTCCGTTGATAACCAGATTGGCGTCCGGATGTGAAGTAATTTGAATGCCTGATTTCTTGGTAAAGGGATTTAATTGACAGCCGGCGAAAAAGACTGAGAATAATAGGATGGGCAGTGTGCGTAAAAGACGTGACCTCATAATATCCTTAGTTTAGCAGAAAATGTTAAAATAGTGCGTGTTAGTTGTGGCCGGATAGACAAGTGGAAAGTCGAGAGTCTGCAAAACTCTTATGCGAGGGTTCGATTCCCTCTCCGGCCTCACAATAATTAGCTTAAATCGTTTCCGACTTTGATGGTTTCTTCCAAGAGTCTGTTGGCGTAGCCCCATTCGTTGTCGTACCAAGCCAGAACTTTAACCATAGTCCCATCGACGACACGGGTCATATCCATGTCAACAATGCTGGACTCGGGCCGGCCAATAATATCGGAAGAGACAATGGGTTCGTCTGTCACCGCCAAGATGCCACGGTAACGTGGTGTTCTGGAGGCATCGATAAAAATTTGATTTATTTCCTCAACGCTAGTGGCGTGTTGAGTAATAAATGTAAAGTCGGTGATGGAACCGGTAAGAACGGGAACACGGAGGGAAATGCCATCAAAGAGCCCTTTTAACTCCGGAATGGCTTGAGTAGCAGCGATAGCGGCACCGGTACTGGTGGGAACAATATTCATGGCCGCGGCGCGAGAACGGCGAAGGTCGCGATGAGAGTTGTCCTGAAGATTTTGATCGTCGGTGTAGCCATGCACGGTGGTTAACATGGCCTTGAGAATACCAAGTTTTTCGTGAAGAATGTCGGCCACGGGAGCAACACTATTGGTGGTACATGAAGCGTTGCTAATGACGGAGATGACATTGACCCTATCTTTGTGAAATATTTCTTTGTCATTGACACCCAGGACGGCAGTGGGGACACCAGCCCCTTTGGCAGGAGCGGAAAGAACGACCATCTTAACTCCACCACAGATATGAAGAATGGCTTTTTCGAGAGAAGTAAAAGCCCCGGTAGATTCGATAACAATTTCGGTGCCATACTTGTCCCAGGGGATACGAGAAGGATCTCTTTGGGCAAGAACAGGAATACGGAGATCTTTCTGGGGGTGTTTGATGTTTAGGTAGCCGAGTAGGGGGTTGGCATCGGAAACCATATCTGGTTTTTGGACTTCCTCGGCAGAAATTTCATAAGGTAATGGACCATAGGAAGTATCGTACTTGAGGAGATACGCCCAGCCGTGAACTCCTTGCGAACCGGATGTGTTAATGGCAACCAGGTTTGATTCATCGAGATGGCTGGCGAGCCAGACGCGGGTGGCCGAGCGTCCAATGCGACCGAAGCCGTTTATTGAAAATTTTGTCATATGGGCAGTAATAGTAACTATTTAAACTGTAGCACAAGCTACCCTATTTGATGATTTCGAGGAGGGGGTGGGTGCCGAGGGCCAAGAAGTCGAGCATGGCACCACCGCCGGTGCTGACGAAGCCAAAGTCGGAGTATTTGAAGCCAAGGAGAGGTATGGCAGAGACTGTGTCGCCGCCGCCCACGATAGTCAAAGCTGAGCTATCTTTGATGGCCTGGAAGACAGCCTTAGTGGCGGTGGCGTGGGTACCATCCTCATAAGCACCTAGAGGGCCGTTTAGAACGACAGTTTTTGCTTCAGAAATGGCTTTTTTGAATAGGGAAGTAGCCTCTTCGTTTATATCCAAACCGTCTGGTGTCAGATGATCGGGTGAGGCAAATTTACCGCCGAGAAGCGTCCGGTCGAACTTAGGAGTGATCTGCTTGATTATTTCGAGCTTGTCAGGCTTGGCCCCGGAAGCTATAAGCAGGGTTGGGTGGGCGGGTTCGCGCAGGATTCCTTGGAGGATCGAGACTTCCCTGTCAAACTGAAGACCGGTGCGTGTAGGGATAATTTCGGGTATTATTTGGAGGCTAGTACAAGGCCGGTAACTGGCAAAGGCCTCATAGACATAGATTTCGGCTCCCTGACTCAATTCGTGGGCAAGTTCCCTATTAATAGATTCTTCCCGTGGATCGAACCTCAAGTTCTCCATCAGAGCGAGGGGGAATTCCCCCTTCCAACACTCCCCTGGAGAAAAACCCGAAGTAATGAATAAAATCTCTTGATTTATCAATCTTTTTAGCTCCTCTTGTATGGGAGCGAGGCTAAAGGCAGGATCCAAGCTCTCTGGTCGGCCCAGATGCCCTATCAGACAGGTGCGGTGGGCGTTTTCGAGGCATAGTTTGAGGGTAGGAAGGAGGGCCACCAATCTGAAGTTATTTTCTACTCTGCCATCCTTGATGGGCACGTCCAGATCGGCTCTGAGAAGAACGTTTTTACCCTTGAGTTCTGCAACTGTAAACATATGTAGAGTATACGTCAACTTGACTTTAGGGGGTCTGATATGGTATGATACCGTTCTGCTTGAGAAGTCGAGCATTTTTTGTGCCTAAGCGGGTTTTTCCCGCGTATATGATACAAATACTACCCAAAACCAGAACATCCCACCCCATCTCCAAACTCTTCAGGCCGGTGTTCGAAAAAAGAAATATAAAGGCCGCCTTTGGTGGCGTCATTTCGATGACCACATTGGCTTCGGGTATGTTTGTATTGCCCGGGGACCCGTCTGTAATGGCTTCAGCAAACATTCAGCCTCTTGATGAAAATATTGTCATAGAAACCAAGAAGACTTTGGTCAATGTTTTGCCGGAGTTTACCGGAGTGTCCCAAGAATATCACTTTGGCCATCCAGGCATGGACATTACAGCTGAGCTCGGAGCCAAGATCTACCCCCTCAAAGACGGAACCGTGGTGCTGATGAGTTTTTCCAGATGGGATTACGGAAGGTCGGTGGTCGTTGACCATGGAAATGGTATGCAGACCAGATATGCCCATATGGGAAAAATCTTTGTTGAGGAAGGAGACAGCATAACCACCGATACGGCTGTGGGCGAAGTCGGACTTACCGGAAGAACCACAGGACCTCATCTTCATATTGAAATTCTCAAAAACAATCGAGCGGTAAATCCTAGAGCCTACCTGACTCTAACGAAGAATTCGTTGGCTAAGGGTAGATAACGATTCCAACAATTGTGTAAGTAATTTGGATTGATTTATCAATGGTTTTCGTTGTGTGAATAACTCATTTTTTTTGTGAATATCTTGACAATGTTCATTCGTATGGTAAACTATGGGCTGGATTGCTTTGAAACGAACTCTTACAAGGAGACTAAATATGGTCCAAGTTGTTGTTGGAATACCGGGTGAGAAGCCGCAAGATTTACTTCTACGAGCAAAGAACCTGATGGCAGATTTCGCGCTTTCTCAACGGGGTGAGATGGCGACAGTGATCTATGGAATATCAGAAAAAGCAAAACAAAATTTGCTCGCTGATCATGCGTCCGAGAGATTAGCTTCGGAAGCCTGTGACGATGCATATCTCCGAACTGAAAACATTCAAAGTATCTTGGCCAGATTGAAGGAAGATACTAACAACAAAATCATTGAGTAACCAAAAGACCCCTTACGGGGTCTTTTTTTCTGGATTGCTTTGGTTCGAGTACGAATCGCGCAATGACGTGACGGGCGGACGCAGGGGTCCGCCCCTACTCCGGGGAATTACATGCCCATACCTTCCATTCCTCCACCGCCTTGAGAGGTTTTATCATCATCCGTTTTTATGTCGGTGATCAGACATTCGGTGGTCAGAATCATACTGGCGACAGAGGCGGCGTTCTGGAGAGCTGAGCGGGTCACTTTTACCGGATCCAAGATACCGGCCTTGAGCATATCCTCAAATTCGAGGGTAAGGGAGTTAAAGCCATAGGCAGCATTATTGTTCTTCTCGACTTTTTTGACTACCCAACCATCATCGGCGCCTGCATTTTTGGCTAACCAGCGGAGTGGCTGTGAAAGAGACTGTTTGACGATCTCGATGCCAATTTCTTCGTCCGAGTTATCTGCTTTAATACTTTTCAGGGCTTGACCAGCACGGATAAGAGCAACTCCACCACCGGGGACGATGCCTTCATCAATAGCGGCTTTGGTAGCACCCACGGCATCCTTGACACGTTCCTTAAGTTCGTTGAGCTCTACTTCGGTGGCGGCACCGACCTTAATGACGGCAACACCTCCTGCCAGCTTGGCAACACGTTCTGCTAGTTTCTCTTTATCAAATTCAGAGGTGGATTTTTCCAGCTCATGACGAATTTGGTCGAGGCGGGCTTTGAGAGCTTTTTTGTCTCCCTTGCCACCAATAATCTGAGTATTGTCTTTGTCGGACCAGACCCTATCGGCGCGTCCAAGATCCTCAATGGTAACAGAGTCGAGTTTGCGGCCGGTATCTTCGGAAATCAAAGTTCCACCAGTAAGGATGGCAATATCTTGTAGTAGTGCTTTTCGACGATCCCCAAAGGCAGGTGCCTTGAGGGCAAGAATGTTGAAGGTACCACGCATTTTATTGACCACTAAAGTGGCCAGGGCTTCGCCTTCGATATCGTCGGCGATAATGACGATATTCTTACTAACTTTCATGGTGTTTTCCAAGAAAGGTAATAGATCACTAATGGCAGAAATTTTTTGATCGCTGATTAGAATATATGGATTTTCGATAACCGCTTCCATACTGGCAGGGTCGGTGACGAAGTAAGCAGAAGCATAGCCTTTGTCGAACTGCATACCATCTTTGTGCTCGATCTCGAACTCCATACCTTTTGATTCTTCGACGGTGACGACACCATCACGACCGACAAGCTTGAGGGCTTCGGCTATTTTGGCACCAATTTCGGGATTTTGTGCCGAGATGGTGGCAACGGATTGCCAATCACTTTCGGAGAGATCGGTTTTTATTTTTTGTAGCTGTGCCACTATGGCAGTTACCGCCTTATCAATTCCCCGTTTCATCTGCATTGGATTGGCACCAGCAGTGATATTTTTCATACCGGCCAAGACAATTTGTTGAGCCAAGAGAGTAGCGGTGGTGGTTCCGTCTCCCGCAATGTCGTTTGTTTTGCTGGCGGCTTCCTTGACGAGCTGTGCTCCCATGTTTTCGAATGGATCGGGAAGCTCGACTTCTTTGGCGACGGAAACACCATCATGAAGAACGGTAGGAGCTCCCCATTTTTTATCAATAGCCACATTGCGACCTTTTGGCCCGAGAGTGGTAACGACAGCTCTAGCTAATTTGTTTACTCCGCTCACTAATTTGGTGCGGGCTTCTTCGGCAAAAAGTATTTGTTTGGCCATAGTTATTTAGAAACAGTTGCTAATATATCGTCGAACTTGAGGAATTGATATTCGGTGTCACCGATCTCGACTTCGTTGCCGCCCCATTTTTTGTAGAGAACCGTGTCCCCTACTTTTGCAGGTGAACTAATTTCTACGCCACGGTCGTTAATTAATTTTCCACCGACAGCGAGAACGGTACCATATTGAGGTTTTTCCTCGTGGGAATCGGGAAGATAGAGGCCGGATGCGGTTTTCTTCTCTTGTTTGGCTGGCTCTACCAAAAGGAAACCGGGGGCGGGTTGTAATTTTTTGACGGTTAAAGTGTTGACCATATTTGATTTGGATATTTAATTGATAAATATTTTCTGGATTGCTTCGGCTCGCGTACGAGACTCGCAATGACATGGATGAGTATAGCAGAAAAGTAGCAGTCTACTATCTCGATTGCTATTTTATAGCGAAAACAGGGAAGACTGTCAAGAGGAAGTGTTACTCGCAAGCCATAAGCGTGCAAGCAACCTGACCATTGAGGCAAGTACAAGTGTTACATTTGTCTACAGGAACCATTTCTCCATCTTGGTATGTTTTGTCATTGTATTGACAAGGTAGTAGTTTCGTCTCGAGTGGCGGACAAGGGGCACAATCGGCCATTTTACACTCTTCAGGTAATAGACTGGCGTAATTTTTGCCTTTTTCGTAAAGAACCCAGCCGTCCTTTCCAATGACGGTAGCACTCACCAACCTCGGGCAAGAACAACAAGTATTTATTTGTATACCCATCGATAAACCTTCCGATGGCAAGAGATTTTTTTCCACTTCATCGGTGGGAGGTACGAAAACTTGAGGTCTAATAACTTTGGACAAAAAAGACAAAGGTAAATAGACAGAAACAATGAGACCAACAAGAATGCCTGAAAAAAATGTCACAAACCCTAGAAAAATAGGTCTCAATCTGGCTGAAGGTACGGGTTCTAAAGTTGTGATTCCCTGATCTTCCATCTACTTTAGTATAACAATTTTTCCGAGGATGTAGTTAAATTCCTCAAGAATACCACTATCTGATAGGTGAGAAGAATTTTTTATCATGCAAGAAACAACCAACTACACTTGGTCGAAGGCCTTGTTTCCTCAAGTCGTCTAGCTCTTCAAGGGTGGGCTCGATAGGACCTGCAGGGCCAGGCCTTGCAGATCTAATATCAGAGAAGGAATTACCTCTTTAAACAAACACCACTAGCGTCCGGATATTTTCCATCGTATTTACAGAAGTAGCTTTCGGGACAGATTACACCAGCGATTCCTCCACAAAATTTTCCTTCAACGGAGGAAGGAGATGCTATTGGTTTGCTCCATTTGCAATCAGGTGACCCATCGGGGACGCTAAAATCATCAGTTTTCTGATTGTAAACATCGATAGAAAGACAATCTTTTTCGGACTGTTTGTCCGAACAATACATAGAATAATTTTGTTTGGCGGATATCCCCTCCGTATTAGTCTCAACTTCGTATATAGCTGTGCAAGAACCAGGTTTTCCCGGTGTCTCGGTGAGTGGAGGAGTCGGAGAAGGAGAGAGTACGGGAGTAACAGAAGAAAGATCTGGAGATATGGGAAGAAAACGCGAAGCAAGGACACCGAGCAAGGTGCCAAAAAGGATTAATGCTACTCCTGTAAATAAGGTTTTTATAACAGGAGATGAAGATTTTTCAGTATGCGGAGGGAGGAACGGAGTCTCCTGATGGCTTGTCTCCGGAGGCGTTGTCCACGAGGACGACGGGCTTGGTGGTGTGGTCGGAACCGTCGGGACTGGAGGATTTTCTGGGATTGGGGGGATTACTGGGAAATCGATTGGTGGGAGGGTTTCCGAGAAGATTGGTGAGGGGGTCGTCGCTACGCTCTGTGGGGAGAAGTTTTCGTCCTGCCCCCAGGCTTTGGGTGGAGTATAGCTTACTTTCTCTTGAGGGGTTGGTGTGACTGGGGCGGTCGGAACTGTCTCTTCGATGTTCGTGAGGGTATCGTCCGGGCTGATCATCAAGTCTTGGTCGAGTTTTACTAGTTGGTTCGGATCCATAGTTGGTTGGTTGATTAGTAGATAGAAAACCTTTTTCCATGAGCACACGAAGGAGTTTGGTGATCATCCTCAACCTGCCACCGGAATTGGTTTCTTTAATTAGTTTATATGCTTCGTCGTAATTTAGCCATTTGACATCGTCAAACTCTGTCGCCCCAATGGTAATGTCGGTGCTTTTGGCTTCTGAGGTATAGAAATAATAATATTTTCCTTTCATCACCACAGGCTCTCCCGAATCAGTAACCATATCTCTGAGCCCTTGTTTGCTTGGAGGAAATTCTATTTTATCTACGGAGACTAGTTTAATATCCACACTACATGTTTTAACAAAGTCCTCGGTGACCTCTTCACTCATTTCTTGGAAGAAGGTTTCTTTGATGGTCTTCTTATTGTCCACTCCCCCCTGGGGAAGAGTCCATTGATTAAACGATTTCTGATAAGTCAGAAGAATTTTTTTATCATGCAAGAAACAACCGACGACACTGGGACGCAAACCCTGTTTGCGAAGATTGTCAAGCTCTTCCAAGGTAGGCTCTGTGAGAGGGGTTGAGGAAACGGTTGGTGGAGTGAGACCCGCCTGCCGGACGGGCAGATTGCCCGGAATTCCTCGCAATGACGGTTGAGTGGTAAGTGGAGTGCCAGAGGGAGGGATTTTGAAGGGATTGGGTGTGGATAAGGCCGGGGTGGGGGGAAGCTGGGGTTGGTATGGTGGCTTTGGAGAAGTTGATGGAGTGAGATTGCCACGGTTCGGGGTACCGAAACTCGCAATGACGGGTGTAGTGGTTGTAGGAGCGGGTGAATTGTCAGGGGGTCTAAGTGCCTTGGGGATGTAAGGAGGCTCGGTATATCTCTTGGGAGCCGGGGTCATGATGGCGGTAACCTGGGACATATCCATGGGCTCTATTTTGCGATAATATTTTGCATAAGTGGCTTCGAGAACCTTTTCTTTTTGATGGGTCCTGGTGTCAGGTAGCGGCAGTCCATAGGAGGAGAAAGGTTGTGTCATTTGGGAGTCGACAGACATTTTCATAGCCAGTTGATATTTACCTAGCCCTACAAGTTCATCAGCCGTGTACAGATTATTCAACTCTTTTACGATACGATCGGCGTCCGAAGCGCCTACAACGTAACTCATAACAGTTCCGACGTTACCAAAAATGGCATTTTGAATTTCTTCTGGAAGCTGAGCGATATACTGATTGGCCAGGATTAATCCTAGTCGGTACTTTCTGGCCTCGGAAAGAATCTTCACAAAGGAGGAGGTCGCGAAGTTTTGGAACTCATCGACATAGAGGAAAAAATCGCGACGTTTTTCCTCGGCCACATGAGCCCTGTTCATAGCCGCAATTTGGATTTGAGAAATGAACATAGCTCCAAGCAAAGCGGCATTATCTTCTCCTATCTTCCCTTGAGGTAGATTTAGAATAATAATCTTGCCGGTGTTCATCATATCCTCAAAATCAACGGTACTTTTGGGATGATTAATGATGTCTCTAATTGTTGGAGAGGTAACAAATTGACCAACTTTATTTAAGATCGGGGCAATGGCTTCAGTCTGAAACTTTTCAGAATATTTATCGTATTCGTCACGCCAGAAATTTACAAGAATAGGGTCCGTCACGTGGATTAGACATTCTTTTTCCCGGAAATCTTTATTGGTGAGAATGCGAGGAACATCGGCAAGAGTCGTTTCCGGTTTGTAAACCAGAGTAAGTAAGGTATTCCTTAAAATATATTCTAGACGAGGTCCCCAAGAGTTACCGTAAAGTTTACTAAAAATGGAGACTATACTGGAAGCAACCATTTCACCCTGAGCGGGATTTTTAACATAGAGAGGATTCATCCAAAAAGATATTCCAGGAACTGAGGGATCTAAATAAGCGACTTCATCGATGCGGTCCTCTGGAATATAATCCAAAAGGACTTCGGCAGCATCACCGTGAGGATCGACAAAGGCAACCCCTTCTCCGTGTTGAATATCGTTTATGGCCATACGACCGATGAGGGTAGATTTACCGGTTCCGGACTTTCCCAGAATGTAAGTGTGACGGAGACGATCTATCCCCTTCCTCATTCCAAAAACGGCTAAATGGTTTTTGTACTCGGTCTTGGCAAAAAAGTTGTACAAATGTCTTTCACTATCAGGAACATTCTCGTCGACCGGCAAATTGGTTGGAGCCTCTCCCTTAAGCGTTTTACCCCAAGCTATCCCCTTGATGGGTGCCAGCAAAACCCCTGGCAAGTGATACATCGCGGTAATTTCACCATAGTTTAAATATTGATATTGATTTGCGTATTTGGCAGAACGATCTGAAATCGTTTGACGGAGTTTTTTGAGTGATCCTGAGTATTTCGGTATTTTTAATTTAAAACTGTTCCCTTCTGAAAGGGCATATGTCCCAAAAGCGGCGGATAGTTGAGAAAGGAGCTGTGCGGAAGTGTGTTGATCTTGAGTAATGGCAGCCAGACGAATATCACACGAATAAGCTGGGTAGATTAATTTTTTTTCGATAATAGCTTTATATGGGCTTGGTTTGCTTTTGGCGGCATCGGTCGCCGTGGCGGGTGTAATTATCTCTAGCTGTGAACGGGCGGATTTTTGCCAGTTCTTCGGAGCTGCAAAAAGACATATCTGGATTATGCCAGCCTGGCCGGCAGGAATTCTTGCTAGACTACCAAGAATGGAGGCCATCTGATCAACTTTATCGTCCAGTGTGTTGTTTAGAGAAAGATGTGAAGGGCTGGTGAGGACGAGCTGACCAAAGGCGGCCTGTCCGTGATTCAGCCAGTCAGATAGATAATCCTTCATGGGAGTGATTAAGGCCGTAGGGTACTGGGCTGCAATTTGAGCTCTGATTAAATGTTCCAGTTTCTCAGGACAAGCAATAACAAAATAGGTAGTTTGATTTAGATTAACTATCTCAAGGCAAATCGTATCGAAAGTTCCCAGTAAACGGTCAAAAAAACTAGCTTTCAAGGCAGCCCTGAGAGAGGAAAGAAATTCAACAAAAGCCGCTTGACCGGTTAGGGAATCTTTAGCGGGACGAACCTGCAATACAGAATATTTGGGCAAGGCCATGATTTAAGTATATTAAAAAAACTAAACAGTGGGGGTAGCAGAAAGAATGTTTTGCCCAGAACGGCTGGCTTCCGGTGCGACAGTCTTAACCTCAGAAAATAGAACATTTTCAATAATTAAAGCACTGCTATGAAAAAGTTCGTTTAATTCATTTTTGAGCATACCTTCGATTTTAGATCGCTCAGAGCCGATCTCTTTGGAATCAAACTTGCTGAAGGCAGAAGCTATGCGACTTCTGGAATAGGGACGAATAACTTTGGAAACAAAATTATCGCCAATATTCTCCCAAAGTAAAGGAGCATTGGCTTTGTCTAACCTGAAGAGAATCGAGCCCTCGATAGAGATAGCCTTGTTATCCTTGGTGGTAGCAATGACAGGCTCATCACCGAGCGCTTCCTTGACAGAAAGGTCAAACCCATGCCTGATGGTATACTCCAAGACTTGGGCATTAAAAAGCTTAGCAATTTGCCAGAAAGGAATTTTAAGATGAAGACCTGGACCCCAAACACGCTTAAGAACTCCGGCCCCCCGATCGTAAACACAGGCAACGTGTCCGGGTGGGACGGAAATAAAGAAGCCACCAACGACTTCGTCGACGAGAAAAGAGACTACTAATTTATCAAAATCAGCCATAACTTGGTCTATTATAACCTTTTTTAGGCCGTCGGAGGGGTGTTTGTAGGAGCACCAGCAGACTGTGCGGGAGCTGTAGAGATAGATTGGATGATGTTTTCGGGGGTTTGATGTCTAAAAGAGTAGGTAAGATAGAGAATTTGTCTAATAATTTTGAGAGCGATGCCGAAGGCGAGCGAAGTGATAATAAAGACCTTTTTTCCTGCCGGAAGGAACATAAAAATAAGGAAGCTAACAACGGGAAGAATGATCACCAGAGAGAGGAAGTCTTTTCTGGAGGGTCTAACAGGTTCAAAGTAGAGGTGAACTATTTCGCTTAAACAGATCATGGTGGACTGAAGGAGATTGAGAGCACTGTTGGTGTGGGACAGATCGTATCTTCCAAGAAAAATGAGGTCAATGGGCTGGTGGACCGAGGGCATAAACTTGTAAAGTAGGTGCATATCATCACCTTCCAAGCCTGTCGTAAAAATACGATATAGGATAAGAATAATTAACACTTGAACCGTGATGGTAAAAACCTCGGAAAAGATAGCTCCCGGACTTTGGCGCATTAATTGTCTGATGCCCTCTTTTTGGCGGACAGGATCTGAAGCAAATTCTTTCCTGACTTTTTTCACCTTAAGAGAGATTTGAAGTTTTTCTTCATCAGATTGTTCTCCAATGAGATCGATTGGCAGAAGGATAACCCGGACGGCGACGGCGAAAAGAATAACGGCAATGCCCATATCGGGAGAAGGAAGAATTTGCCCCACAAACCAATAAAGACCGACCAAAATATTAAAGAAGGGCTGGTAGATGTAGAGGGTGAAGATATCCATATTCAAATGTAATTATATGTCCTAAGAGGCTTTTAGGTGGTGGCTGATCGCTCCAGCGAAGTCTGTAGTATGGAGAAAAGCGGCGTGGAGATGAACAACTTCGCTAGTTTTCTTGGGGTTCATATACAAAAGCTGAATGAGAAAAAAAAGATAATTTAAGGGGGCAAAAATTAATAGTAAAGGGATGGATTGCCACGTCGCTCCTGCCTGCCGGCAGGCAGGTCGTTTCCTCGCAATGACGGAATGGGTTAAAGTAGTGTAGGCATTGGCTAGATATCTTTTTGTCCATCGATTTTCAAAGAGAAAAGTCCGATAGGTGTCTCCCCTATCCAGAAGCGGGATCGTTTGCAGTACCTCGTGAGCTGTATATAAATTACGTTTATTGTCCGGGATGGAGATTGATAGAGTATCCAACCATAGATTAGGGCAAAAGGCGTCGGCGGTCATTGAATGATCTTCCCCTGGATGACGACGGCGAAAGAAAAGAGATATTAACAGAACCACCAGAGGGCGAACCAACCAAAGACAGTAGGGTGACGTAATAAAAAAAAGGTCTATGTCGTCAGTGGGATGGGCGTTGCCGGCAGCGACAGAGCCAGAGAGAGCAATCATGCGGAGACCAGGAACAAATTTAAGAACTGGTACAAGTTCTTGGGCATGAGTCAATTTTTGTTCCGAAGTGCGTGACAAAGAGAACCGAAGTTTTTTCTGTGTTTTAGATAGATCAGGAGGAAACAATGGTTTGATTGTGTCAAACAAAATAACACGGGAAGTTGTAAGCCAATAGTGAATTTCCTGATGGGAAAGCGGATAGTGAAAATAATCCGCATACTTAATGGTATCGGAGATGGCTTGACGGAGATCCATAATTACGGAGTGGGTGAGGGAGACGGGGCGGCTACCAAGCCGTATTGAGATAATATCTGAGTGAAGCCGTTGTGTAATGTCTCCACAATTTTATTGTCCTCTTGGTTGGTGGCAGTACTATTGATGGCGTCTTCCAGATATTTAATTAGGCGAGAATTTATAGCGGTTTTTGAATCTTGAGTTTTTGAGGCAGTATAAAAGGTTTTGGCCGTGTTTAGACTCTCAACGAAGGGGGCTAGAACCGGATTCTTGGAAGCAATTTCGGCTACAGCTTTGTTGGCTGGAGGTTGGGGGAAACCCCTATCTTGTGTGGCTGAGTCAAAAAGAATTTGCTGGGCATTCGCTGAAGCCAAGAAACTAACAAATTTCCAAGCTTCCTGCGGATGAGCACTGTTTCTGGCAACACCTTCAAACCAGATTGATGTCCAATTAATTGGATCAATATCCGGAAGTTGAGGGACCGGAACTACCTGCCAGGAAAGTGACGGATTAATAGATTTAATATCTTTCGCCACCCAACTGGGAGCAATAATCATAGCCACTTTTTCATTCGCAAAAGCCACAGTTGAAGGAGGTAGAGTATCGTCCCAGACTTGATGTTTGGTAACAAAATCCGTGTAGTACTTTAAGGTGACGCCCACCTCTGGCCCGTTGATATCCGTGAGAGAGACACCAGCCTGGAGAAGCATCATGGAGACAATGTCGGGCCAGTATTCGACGTTAGTGGTGTTTCCTAGAGCGACGCCTGCACGTCTAATTTTTCCAGTAATTGGCTCCAGTTCTCTGACTGCTTTGGCGGCTGTGAGTAAATCCTCCCAAGTTTTGGGTGGCTGAAGCTGTTTTTGCTGAAGAATGGCGGTGTTAACAAAAAGCCCTAGAGTTTCCGCTGTCATGGGTGCACCATAAACTTGATTACCGGAGACTAGAAGTTTGCTGATGATAGGATAAAAATTAGTCGCTAGTTCTGTCGCCGATAAGGTATTAGAGGATGCCGGTAGCAGATCGGCGGCGAAAAGGGGTAGCCAGGTGGTGTGCAGTCGGACGACATCCGGAGAGGACTGGCTTTCCAAGGCCGTTTTTACACGATCTTGGTAATCCTGTGGAGATTGGAGTTGGTAATCAACTTTGATGTTAGGATTTTGTTTTTCGAAGGCATCGATAACAGGTTTCATGACGGAAGATGGTTCCCAAAGACCATAATATGTCAAAGTAACGGCTGTAGACGGAGAGACTGACTGAGTTTTATCGCTAACTGTCTTGCCGAGGATACGGAATAAAATATAGGCAACAAGACCAATGACGACCAAGCCTATGATGATAGGAGTAATCATTTTGAAGGGTGAGCTTGAAACCTTTGGAGGGTTTACCGAGGCGGGTGGCTGATATCCGGGAGGAGGGGGAGCTGCCTCTTCAGGGCTAGGCAAAGGTAAGGCTTCAGACGTTGTCGGGGAGAAGGTTGTTGGCTCGGGAACGGAAGGAACCGGGCCTGGTGGTGGAAATTGATTATCCATAAATTAAATAGTCAAGTTAGAATATATAAACAGGGACTACCGATTACAGTTAAAGTATATCAAGAATGGAAAAATTAAAATATCTTTTTGGTTCACTAACGGTGATCCTATTGATGACAATTACCGTATACGGTGGTTTTAGACTGGCTTTTAGAAGATTAATCATCCCAAAAGTCAACATTGCCGGAGTAGACATGACCGGAATGGACAAACCGACAGCCCAAAAGCTCATTAACTCATATTTTGAGAATAATCCAAGCAAAATTTCTCTGGAATCTGATGGTAAAATAATATCTAAATTAACGGGGATAAAAGTTGAGCAAGATCTTATCTGGGCTGTTGATCAGGCTATGAGTGTGGGTAGAAACGGAAATGTTTTGACCCAGATGATGGAAGGATCGAGAGTTTTGTTGCACGGAAGGACTATTGATGTTCCGGTAAGCTATGACAAGGATGATATTCTAGGCCTAGTCGAACAGATTTCCGAAAAGTTGAATCAAAAACCAACATGGCCAGAGTTACGAAAGGAAAATGAGAAATATAAACTGGTTCCCGGTAAAAATGGCATCGAGGTCAAACAAAACGATTTAATTGGGGAAATTATTATGCAGTTTGGTAGGCCAGGTAGTCATGTAATACAGATACCAACCAGCTTGGTCGAGACAAAGGAAAATGGGGAAATGGTCAAAACCGCCATACAAAGCCTAGAAAAATGGGGCAATAACAAATTAAGCATTCGTTTCAGAGATTTCGAGAGACAATTAAATGTTGATGAGATATCCCACTTGTTTGGGCTCATTAACGAACAAATTGATAACAGCAAATTCGAATCTTTAGTCAGTGAAATTGAAACTGCTGTCGAAGTAGAACCAAGAGATGCTGTTTTTGTTTTTGAAAACAATAAAGTTCACGAATTTAAACCGGAAATTGTTGGTGCCACAATCGATATACCACAGTTTAAGACAAAACTAGCTCAGGCTCTCCTATCTGTAGAAGGTAAAGCCTTGGAAATTCCGGTTATTTTAACTTACCCAAAAATAAAGACCGGAGACATTAATAACTTGGGCATCAAAGAATTAATTGGCACCGGAAAGTCAACCTTTTTTCATTCCATCCCCGGGAGAGTGTTCAATGTAAATTTGGCTGCATCAAGAATTAATGGAACATTGGTTGCTCCGGGTGAAGAATTTTCCTTTGACGGGGCGGTGGGAGATATTTCAAGAGCCACCGGATATCAAACAGCATATATCATCAGTCAGGGCAGAACGGTCCTTGGAGACGGTGGCGGAGTTTGCCAAGTGTCCACCACCACTTTCAGGGCAGCACTAGATGCTGGTTTGCCAATTACTGAGAGAAAAGCACACGCCTATCGTGTAGGCTATTACGAGCAGGATAGCCCCCCAGGTATTGATGCTACAGTCTACTTCCCGACTGCTGATCTAAAATTCTTGAATGATACCGGGCACCATATTTTGATTCAAGAGATTGTGGATACCAAAAAATTGACAATGAGAGTGGATATTTACGGGACAAGCGATGGGAGGAGATCGACTATTTCCAAGCCAAAGATTTCAAATCAAACACCGCCGCCAGCGACGATGTACGTAGACGATCCCACCCTACCTCTCGGTACCATGAAACAAATCGATTGGTCGGCCTGGGGAGCCAAAGTAGTATTTAATTACAACGTGGAAAGAGGTGGGGAAACTATCTATGAAAAAACTTTTGTAAGCAACTACCAGCCTTGGCAGGCGATTTATCTGAAGGGAACGGGAAATTAGATTTTAGTTCTCAGATTTTCCAACGCCGAAATAACTTCGGTTTCACCTCTGGGACAATAAGCCCTTCCTCCAAGTTTTTCAAATAGCCGGCAGTTTGAGAGGCTATCGTCAATTAAGACGCAGTTGTTAATTTCTGAATTCAGATTTTTGACTGTTTCCGTATAATATGCCCCGCCGTCTGATTTTTTGAGCTGACGAAGCAAATATGAACTGTGAACTTCGTCAAAAGCTTCCGCCAAATACGGGTTAGCTGGTAAAGTAAAACGATGAAAGGTATCCATGTTGTCTGTTCGCAAAACGCAGTACCAATCTTTTCTAAGAGCCTGTATAGATTGGAGGATTGGCCTGGAGATATCTAATCGTTTACAATCTTCAACAAAAATGTCAAACAATTCTTGATACGGAGCCCCTAAATTATCAACAATTATTTGATGAACTTTTTCACTGGTGAACTCCCCCAACATCCACTCGTCAACCAATCCTTTGATTCTGTTTTCACCCACAAACAACAGTTCTTCAATCGGTTCGTAGAAAGAGTGTAATGGATGATCGGTTTTTTGTATACTTGCCCAAAAAGTGTCGTAGGAGATAACTCCATTGAAGTCTACAAATAAAACTTTTCGCTCTATAATTTTTTCTCTTTCTGTTTTTGACACAAAGTATTTTACCTTTGTTTGTGATACTTATTGGGTGGATTCCCGCCTTCACGGGAATGACTCTACTTCGCTAGAGTTACACAGGACAGGCAAGTTCTGGATTGCTGCGCTTCACTCGCAATGATGATGTGGGGTAAAATAGGCAGGATGAAGATATTGGCGATTGAAAGCACGTGTGATGAAACTGCAGCCGCGGTGGTGGAGAGTTTTGGGGATGGTGTGCGGGTGCTCAAGAGCGTGGTGGCTAGTTCGGTGGAGATGCACGAAAAATATGGCGGAATTGTCCCTGAGGTGGCAGCGAGAGAGCAAATTAAGAGCATTATTCCAGTAATCACGGAAGCAATGTCCGATGAAGAAGTTGACGCGGTGGCCGTAAGTTACGGGCCGGGCTTGATGGGAAGTTTACTGGTAGGTGTAGAAACAGCTAAGGTTTTGGCTTGGGCGTGGAAAAAACCGCTGCTGAAAGTAAATCACATGGCAGCGCATGTAATGGCGAATTGGATCCTTGCAGAAAGTGACACAGTGTCACAGTGGCACACAGATACTGTGCCGGAGTTGCCGGCGGTGGGACTCGTGGTCAGTGGGGGGCATACCGATTTGATACTCATGGAGAGCCTGACAAAATGGACTTGGATTGGTGGGACAAGAGATGATGCGGTAGGAGAGGCTTTTGATAAAGCGGCGAGAATTCTTGGTCTCCTCTACCCTGGAGGCCCGGAAATCGAAAAGGCAGCAAGCAAGGTAACAGAGAAAGAATGGAAAACAAACAAAAACAAATTTAAATTACCGAGACCGTTGATCCATGATCCTGGATTAGAAATGAGTTTTTCGGGCATCAAGGCTGCAATCGCAAGAGTTGTCGAAAGCAAAGAATACAAAGACTGGATTTCCCCCTTCGGGGACCAGCGGCCCTATCAGGTAGGGAATGACAAAACAAATGGAGTGAGATTCCTCGACTGTGCTCGGAATGACGAACTAAAGAGAAATTTGGTGGCGAGGGAATTTAGTGAGGCAGTAATAGAGGTTTTGGTGAAAAAAACAATGATGGCGATAGAACAATATCGACTAAAGAGCGTCGTTCTGGCAGGTGGAGTAGCGGCAAACAACAAGTTACGGGAAACTCTGAAACACGAAGTTGAAAGGGCCGGATTGTCTTTTCACGTACCTGAACTTAAATATTGTGGCGACAATGCCGCAATGGTGGGAGCGGTAGCCATACTACGCCGTGAAGAAGCGGAGCTAGACCTGAAACCGGAGCCAAGTTTGGCAACGGTCTAATCAAAATAAACAAAAAACCCACCGGTAAGGGTGGGCGAGAATGTCACAACTATTTCTTAGAGGAGTTTTTGTTTGGAGTTTTTCGAGGAAATAGATTGAG
>LCIE01000008.1 GCA_001000865.1 Candidatus Collierbacteria bacterium GW2011_GWC2_44_18
TGGTTTCGTTGGATTCCATTAAAAATAACTGGTCTGAAGTAAAACCAATATTATTTAAAAAAGCGATCAAAGACGGCTATGAATTCGTTCTACAACGACACGCTTTATCCCATACAGGATAAAGTACTCGAAATAATTCAAAAATCCGACTCCCCTTTTTACCTCACCGGTGGTACGGCTCTATCTAGGTTTTATTTTAATCACCGTTATTCTGATGATCTGGATTTTTTTGTGAACCAAGATACAAACTTTGTATTAGACGCGGATCAAATAATTGCGACACTCGGTAAGTCTGCCGTAGTTGAAATAAAGCTAAAATCAACGACTTATTACTCAATTGTTGTTAATGAACTACTTAAAGTAGATTTAGTTAACGATGTCGGTTTTAGATATGGCGAGGCTAAATCATTCCCCGAATTTAACAGGGTAGACAACGTTGAAAATATTTTATCTAACAAACTCTCGGCTCTAATCAGCCGTGACGAGCCAAAAGACGTGGTCGATATTTGGATCATAGCCAAAAATATTTCGGTCGATTGGCCAAAGATGTTTCAGGACGCAAATTCTAAGGCCGCAGGTATATTCCCCCCTGAAGTGGCCAAAAAACTCACTGAGTTCCCCACTACAATGCTGGAAAAAATCAAGTGGATAAATGACCAACCTGAGGCACAAGTCTTTTCTGCGGATATCACCAATATTTGTAATTCAATTCTAAAAGAAGAGATTGATTGAGGCAATTAGGTGTTTTCGCTGTGCTGGCCGAGCTGTTTTGGAGAGAAGTCCATCATGTGGCCGAGAAAGCGCCAACCAGCCATGAAGAGGAACTTAATGTCGTCAAGACTGCGAATCTCAGTCACCTTTCTGATCATGAATTTGGGGCTAAGGAAGGATTTGTAAAGATCTTGAGTCAGTTCCAAGACCTGCTTCTCGGTCAGTGACGATTTCATGACTGGTTTTCTCATGTCGTAATCCTCGTAATCTTCGGAAAGAAGCCAGCCTTCTTTTTTACACTCTTTCCAAAGAGGAGTGCCGGGATATGGGATGACCACGGTAGCCTGCAGTGTATCTACATAACCTTTTTCAAAACAGCTCTTAGCCAGATCGACTGTTTTCCGGGCATCTTCGTAAGTTTCCCAAGGGTAGCCCATCATAATGGTTAGGTGAGGGTCTAGACCGCCCTTCTTGGCCATGCGGACACCCTCTTCGATTTGTTCAACTTTCAAGCCCTTGTCTAGATGATCAAGGGTATATTGGTTGGCTGACTCCATACCATAAAGAATGAAACGAAAGTTGGCTTTGCCCATAAGATCGTAATGCTCTTGCTTAAGAGCATTGAGACGCATATTACAGCCGTAAACCACTTTCTTGCTGTAACCGGACTCGATCATCATATTGCAAAAATCAACTAACGGTTTACCAATCATAAAAGTGCCGGCATCATCAAAGATTTCCTTGACGTGATACTTATCAACCACATGCTTGACCTCGTCAAACAATCTTTGCGGGGTGAAACGGCGATATGAACCGATGGGGTTAATGGTGTGATCCCAAACACAGAAAGTGCAACGATTCCACCAGCAGTCCCGGCCGGAGTACATGTAAGTGGCTGGGGTGTATTTGTAATTGCCGTTGTAAACGGAGTAAAGCTCCCACTTGGTGAGATCGCGGTCGACGAAGGGTAATTCATTTAGGTCGTGAGCGATGCTCGGTTTACCGGAGTTGGCATAGACGGCTTTTCCTTTTCGCTTGATGGTTTCGGCCGACTTTTGATTGATCCGCTTATCCCCTACACGCCACCAGATGCCGCCCTCGAGGATGGGTGCAGGGGATGGATTGCCACGCCTGCCTGCCGGCAGGCAGGTCGCTTTTGCTCCTCGCAATGACGAAGTTAGGTGGTCGAGGAGATTGACGATAACGAAGTCGTAGTCACCACCGGTGATGAGATAGTCAACCTTACTATTGTCCATCATCTCTTCCGGAGCAAAGGTGACGTGATCCCCTACCCAGACCAAAAGAAGTTTGGGGAGTTCTTTCTTCAGGATCTTTGTTAGAGCCCAGTGTTTCTTGACGATCGGAGATTTGGTCTCCACCATCAAAACATCAGGTTTAAACTTTTTAAGTTCTTTCAGCCACTCGGCAAAAGTCTGTTCCTCGGCGATACCATCCATCCATTTGACCTTGTAACCACGAGACGCGGCGTTGGAGGCGGCATAGGCCGGGACCATGGGATAAATATATGTTTTGGCATTAAAGTACTGAAACTGACGGTTCTGTGACAGAAGCATGACGCCTTTGTCGGAAGGCATAGGCGGATAACCGACAACTAGACGGAGTTTTTTGGATTTTGGTTTTTTTATCATTTGATTATATTTATTTGATGGAGTGAGATTGCCACAGCTCGAGTACGAGATTCGCAATGACGACAATTTATGGAAAAATTTGTTTGCCGGAAGCGTCTCTAATTAATATAGCAAGAATTGGACAGGATCTGGCGGCTTCTTTTACTTTCTCCAAGGAATCGCCATCAGGATCGATGATTATCGCTTTGCCGTCTGTATCTCTTAATATAAAAGTTAAGGGTGCCACGATAGAACAAGGACCGGCAGAGATGCACTTGTTTAGATCAACCGTAATGGTATATCCATCCTTTCGAACAGCCTCGCTTTTATCTTCGGTAGTGATGACTTGAGACATGATCGTATTAGTTTACCATTTTGGGTGCTTAACATTGGTTGATTTCGGGTATTGCCCTCCTGCCGGCGGGTAAATTTGGTGTTTAATGGTCTTATGACCAAAATAAAACCCAAAGGAATGGAGGTGGAGATTTACAAATCTAGCGATGGCGAGATACAAATGGAGGTGAAATTAAAGAAAGATACAATTTGGCTTTCTCAGGCTCAAATGGCTAACTTGTTCGAAATAGATAGAACCGTGATTTCTAAACACATCAATAATATTTTTAAATCTAACGAGTTGAAGGAAATAAGTAATGTGCAAAAAATGCACATTACTGGTACTGACAAGCCAACAAAATTTTATAACTTGGATCTGATCATATCAGTTGGGTATCGGGTTAATTCCAAAAAAGCCACACAATTTCGTATATGGGCGACAAGAATATTAAAACAACACCTCCTCCGGGGATATTCTGTAAATGAGAAATTGTTACTTGCCTAAAAAGATAAACTGAATGAAATAAAAAACGCGATTAATTTTATTGAGGAAAAATCTCATCAGAAACTACTAAGGAAACAAAGCCATGAGCTATTGTCCCTGATTCGGCAATATACAAAGTCAATTGATTTACTGGAACAATACGATAAAAAAAGAGTAAAGAGAATAAGGGGTAGTAAAACTTCTTATGTCGTTACTTATGATGAGGCTAAGATCGTAATTTCTGAGTTGAAGAAGAATCTTCAAGATTCAAAAGCTCAAACCGGAATGTTCGCGGTGGAAACTTCAGACAGACTTAAGGGAATTATCGGTAACTTGAATCAAACATTCGGGAGCGTTGAACTATATAAATCGGCAGAAGAAAAAGCCGCCAACCTACTTTACATGGTTATCAAAGACCACCCATTTGTGGATGGGAACAAAAGAACGGGGTCTATCTTGTTTATTCATTTCTTAGATAGAAATAACATTCTTTACCGAACTAACGGAGAACGAAAAATTAACGATAATGCTTTGGTAGCCCTGGCGCTGTTGGTTGCGATTAGTAATCCTATTGAGAAAGACATTCTGATCAAGGTAATAATGGGGTTGTTATCTGACTAGCTTTTTGGTAAACAGGAATCCTTGAAGGAAACGGGCCCCGTACCAGAGGTGGGTGATGAAGATAATGGGAATGGAAAGTATCGCTTGAGTACAAGCCATAGTTATTAGTTCAAAGTAGTTGGTTATTGGTGCGGGTCCTGGATTGCTTCGGTTCGAATACGAAACTCGCAATGACGATTTACTATATTGATGCGATGCACTCACAATGGCGGAATAGATCCAGAGGGAGTTGAGAAATAGAACAAAGAAATATGCAGCGAAAGAGTAGATGCCAAATGTGCGTATCTGGTGGATTGAGATTGCCACGTCGGTCATACCTCCTCGCAATGACGGGGAGGGATCCCTTGCCATGAAGAGAAAGATGGTTGATAGAATAAGGTAGATAAAACCAATCAAAATGGCTGAGGGGAGGAAGTAGATAGGTCTAAGGGAAGTTTTCGGGAGAATGCGAGCAAAAAAACCACGATGGAGTCCGTAGTTGCCATTTTGCTTGAGGTGAGGAAGTAAGATGGGACGACGGTGATGATATACAAGCGACTTTGGTTCGTAAATAATTTTTTTGTTTAGTTTGTGAGTTAAATCCAAGCAAAGCTTGGTATCCTCGCCCGGCCAAAAGTTGGAGTCATAGCCACCAACCCTCTTAAAATCTGTTTTTCGTACCGCTAAATTCATGGAGGGATAATCATCGACAGACTGTTTTTTACCCGGAAGAAACCGATAGGTATATGGACCGGCACCGATGGGAGACGCCGACGCCCACCCGGAAGCCTCCTCTTGCCAGCTAACTCCATGAGGAGTCACACCCGGTCCACCAACGCCAGCAATCTCGGCTTTTTGGAAATGAGGGACGAGATTTGCCAGCCAATCTTTGCCAGGAAAAGCATCGTCATCGATGAAAGCCAGAATCTCTCCTTTGGCCATCTTGGCTCCTGCGTCACGCTTCTCGGCCGGCCCGACATTGTGGTCATATGACTTCTGGCGGAGTTTGGGATAATCCAGATCTACATGAAAGTCGCAGACCAAAATAATTTCGAAGTTTTTGTAGGTTTGCCTCTCTATAGCCTCCAAACACTCAATTAGATACGGATTATTCTTTTTGTAGTCGACGATGATGACGGAGACTAGGGGAAGTTTTCGGTTCATAGTTAATAGTTCGTGTTAATGGTAGCGGAGTTTGAGATTGGGATCATCTTGCCATTGGTCGGAACCGCCATCGTCGTAGTAACGGAGAATATAGGTACGATAGAGAATGGCGAGATATTCCATGGCAAAATTTTGTACGGAAGACATGCCGACGTTGCTCATAAAATTATGAGTTATTTCTATCGGTGATTCATAAATCCGCTTGAAACCCAAACGATTAGCCACGGTGAGAATCTCAAGGTCAAAAGCCCAACGCTTGACAATTAACCGCGGTAGAACTTTGACTAAAACTTCTCGACGAAAAACTTTGAGACCGGTTTGGGTGTCGGAGACGTTTAGACCAAAAAATAACCGTGTCACTCTCTGAACAATATAGGAAAGAGCTTTTCTTTGCCAGGGATAGTCTACCTTGCTGGCATGGTGGCGCTTACTACCAATAATGATGTCCGCGTCATACCATTTCATATGTTCGAGGGCCAAACCGATTCCTTTGGCATGAAGATCGGAGCCGGCATCAATAAAAGCTATAATCCCTCCTTTGGCACGGGCCATACCAAAACGCACGGCATAACCCTTACCTTTGTTTATCGGGTAGAAATATACTCTACTGCCCTTGGCTTTGAATGACTTGGCAAGATCACCCGTCTTATCTTTATTGTTTTTCAAACCATCAACTACACAAATTATTTCGTAGGGCCGATTCAGTAAGTCTAAGTAAAGCTTGATGGTAGAAAGATCGTTGAAAATAGATTTGCAGTTATATGCCGGGACAATCACTGAAAGCAGAGAGGGGTCGACAGATCCGAGTACTTTAGTTTTCTTTTTGGTTGCCTTGGGCATGACAGCATTATATGACGGAGAGTTGGTAGTTACTAGTTATTGGTTATTGGTGCGGGAAAAAAGGAAAAATAGAAGAGATGAGGCTAAGAAAAATTGGATAGCGAAGTTGGACCAGATGACGAGAGTGAAGGAACTTCGAAAAACATAAAAGAGTAGCGGCTGAACCACTGTGGCGGCCAGAAGAAAGAGATTGGCCCGAGGGCGTCCGGTGGCCATAAGGTAAGCAATAAGAAACTGGCTGAGAGCCAGGAAAACCATAGTGAATGAAAAAATAGAGAGAAAAGGAGCGGCTTCTAGATAGGCGACACCGGAAAGGATCCTAATGATGAGAGCCGGAAACAAGCTAAAGATTCCGGCACCGATAATCCCAAAAATAACCGTGACAGAACCAAGCTTAATTAAAATAGTTTTGGCGGAGCCGGAAGCCGATTGGCGATGGGAAGCCATGGGTAAGACCAAAGAAATAAGGGGGGTAAGACCAAAGAGAATCATCCGACCCAAGATGGATAACGAAGAATAAATACCTGAGAGGTGCGGGTTGAACATGGCTCGAACCATAAGCACATCGGTAGAGATCAGAGACATGGTACCCAGCGCATAAATAAAACTGTAACCCATAAAGCCACCCAAAGAAAAATGAGGAGAATTTTTGGTGACGATCTTTGGATAAACTGAAGGCCGAATGTTGAGGAAGATAATGACGGAAGTGACGACGCTTCCCAAGAGCTGACCAATGACGGCGCCGGTGGCTCCGAAACCAAACTTGATGAACAGGATGGAAAAAACTATGGTGAGAAGAATACTCACCAAACCCAATACAGTTTGGAAAACAAATTTTTGGTAAGCCACTAAATATGAACCGATGATGGTTTGATAGAGAGAAATGAAGACACTAATACCTAAGACAATAAAGGCAAGTGAGTGGGCCTTGAAAATGAAGGATAAGGGTCCGGATAGAAGAATCAAAGCAAGACCCAAGAAGACGGCGACGGGGGTGACTGTGCGAATCAAATAATGAAAGAAGAGATTTATCGAGGTCTTGTCGCCTTTACCTTTGAACTCGGCAACATATTTAGTGATGACGGTAGCGATGGTGCCGGTGGGAATGCCCAAAAGATAAGTCAGAGACAGATAGGATAAGAATTCTCCATACTCTGCCGGAGCTAAGAAGCGAAGAAGAATGAGATGAAAAAAATAGCGAAAAACACTTAGGCCAAAATTACCAAAGTAAAAGATGGCGGTGGACCGGGCAGTGGGTGTAGAAATGGCACGAAAAATTCGCTTCATGGCTATTATAGTTTACGCTATTATTAATCTATGAAGATGTGGAAAAGAAATTGGGTGTGGGTAGTAGCGGTATTGCTGGTGGGGCTTTTTGGGTGGCTGAGATTTAACAATATTCGAACTTCTTTGTTTTACTTTAATGATATGGGGAGAGACCTGCTGGTACTGCAAGATTGGATCGAAACAGGGAAACCACCACTGCTCGGACCGCAGACAAGCTCACTACCGATAAACCAAAGCGCCATCTATTTCTACCTGCTGATGCCGGGGTTTCTGTTGTTTAAGGGTTCACCAATGGCTCTCTTGTATACAAACGCATTTATCTATATATCGTTTTTCCTTGGAGGTCTGTGGCTCTTGCGCGAGAACAGAAAAATGCAGGCAGTCTTGCTAGCAGTATTTCTGTTGGTGGCGATCAGCCCTCAATACATTATCCAAAGCAGATTTGTCTGGAATCCTTCCTTTACCACTCCCCTACTGGCGACGGCATTAATCAGTTTTTATCTGTTAAACCAGAAATTTTCACAGAAACTGATGATCGTTTTTGTTTCATCACTCGCCATAGCGATATCTTTTTCTTATTCCATGGCTCCGGCCTTTATTGGCATCTTTCTCTTTTTGATCATATTTTGGAAAGCAAACAGACTAAAAGCGATTTTGGCTGAGATATTGGCTTTGATAGTGGTGAATTTCCCAACCCTAGTGTTTGAACTGAAACACAAGTTCCTACTCACTTCCAGCTTGTTTACTAGGGGAGTGACACCTCAGCAGGCCGAAAATATCTCGATGACGGCAAAGTTTAACAGCCTGTTTGGCTACGGTTTGGCTATTAACGGAAGAACGTTGATCGGAATAATATTGATTCTGACAACGATGCTGCTGTGGTATGGACGAAAAAAAGAAAATTCGGCATTGAGCTTCTTCGCAAAACTTTTACTGCTGACGGTGGTAATTACTTTTATCGTCCCCTTGACAATCCATTCTCATTATATTTTTGGGTTTACCACCCTCCTTTTCCTCTGTATTGCCACCTTACCAAGATGGCCGAAAATATTTATTTTGTTAATCCTGTCTTTTTTGTACCTGACTCCGGTCCGACTGACGGCATACTTCAAACCGGCAATTAGAACGTATGAGCAAATGCGGGAGTGCTTTGCCACTGTTTGCAAAGAAATAAAAGATCCAATATTTGAAAGTGTCCAGGCCGGATTCCACCCTTATCACAATGGACCGGAGCATCGGGTGATGATGAAGCAAGCAGGTTGTCAGGTGAAATATATCGAAAATGAGCCAAGTAGCGCTTCGCTGATGGCAGTCGTGCTCGACAGTAGTACTTTTGAAAATGGAAAGACAGCTTATAACGAACTAACTATGTTCGGGAAAGCCAAAGAAGTCAAAAGGTTTAACTGCCAGGAAAATTTCGGGGTGGTGATATTGGAGAAGTCGGTGGAGTGAGACGAGTTGTTAGGCTACAAAGTAGCCGCGTGTGAAGTAGGAGATAGAAAGAATGGATAAGATGATGAAGACGGTAAAGAAAATGTACTTGACGAATGGGTGTTGTTTCTCTAGCCAATAAGCTAGAACCATAAATATCGGAAAGAGAACCAAAGTGAAGCGAGGCATGCTCATAAATGTGCCGGAGAAGGTGGGAAGCAGAAAAGAAATCAAAACGAAGAGCCAATAGGAAAAGCGAATTTGCTTAAAGAAAAAGATGAGAACACCCAATATCAGAACTGCAGAAAGGAGCTCAAGAACTACCGTGAAGAAAAGTGGATCCCAGTGATCGGTAAAGATGAGCATTTTGAAATAACGGAAGAAGACTTGGTGAAGAAGAATAAGCTTGTCCACCGTCCGGCCACCAAAGACAGATTGGATGTGAAAAAAGAATAAGGGGTCCCCGGTCTTGAGAAATTGAAAACGCATAAAGGAAAAAAGCCCTAGTGGAGGAAGTAATAACCACAGGGCAGAAAGATTAATTGACCTTCGAATATCTTTGCCGTACATGAGCCAGTATTCATAAATGATGGAAAGCCAGAGAAAGATGCCGGTAATTCTAGTTGCTGAGGCAACGGTGGCCAATACACAGGCTAAGAAAAGCTGTTTCCTGCGAATTAGATAGAAAGTTAGAACAACAAGTAAGAGAAATAAAGACTCGGTATAAACCGAGCCAAAAAAGAAAGCTGTGGGAAAAAGAAGAATCAAATATATTGTGGAGCGGGCGACCTTTTTTGTGAAGTCCAGAACAGTTAAGCGATAGAGGAAGTAAAGAGCCAAAACGAGATAGACATGAGAGAGAAAGAGCCCCGAAGCCAGATAATTACCCAAAAGATTAAAGGTTCCGACTGTCCAAGGGTACACCGGGAAGAAAGCATAGTCCATATCGGTCTTGTGTTGATAGCCGTACCCGTATTGAGCCAGGTCAAGGTAGTGAAGCCCATCGAAGTTGGACCACATGGAAAATATATTTACGATGGAGGGCTTCTCGGTGAGATTGGTGAAGCGAGTACGTGGAGGCAGAAGAAACAGTGCTGGAAGAGCAATGAGAACAAGCAAAACACGCCAACCTAAAACGAGTTTGAAGATCTCTTTGATGGACATGGGTGAGGATGATTATAACAACTAATAATACTCTAGAGCTCAAAACTTGGGACCAATTGAATTCGGGTATTCTTTGGTGTTAAATGGAGATATGGGCAAATATATTGTTTTGTATTACAGAGATTACAAAGGAAAGAGTGAGGTACTAAATTTTATATTAAAAGCGAACGAGCCCTGTCAAGCTAAAATTTTCAATCAAATTGACCATCTGAAAGAATATGGCTTATCAGGCCACAATCCAAGTCTTAGAAAACTATCAGGCACCCCCCTATGGGAAGCTAGAATTCTCGGTAAGGATAATATTCGACTGTTTTGTGCCACCATAGATTCAAAAGTGGTTATCTTTCATGTATTTTTTAAGAAACGGCAGAAGACCCCTTCACAGGAAATATCGATCGCCCTGATAAGGTATAAAGATCTGGTTGACAGATGATATCTTTTAAGATATCATATCAATATGAAAAGAAAACTAATAGATTCAGATGAAGTACTTGCCACGCTTTTAAAGAACCCCCTATTTAGGAAGGAAATGGAAAAGCTTGAGCCTCAACACCAACTCGAGCGGGCCATCATTGAAGCTAGAATGAATAATGGACTATCTCAAAGAGACTTGGCCAAAAGCATAAATAGTACTCAAGCGGTAATTTCTAGAATCGAATCTGGTTCGGTTAGCCCCTCTTTGAACACCATCAACAAAATAGCTATGGCTCTTGGAAAGAAATTGAAAATTGATTTTGTGACTAGGTGAGGACTTTTTGGTACACAGCGAGGGTAAGGCGGGCGGTTTTGGACCAAGAAAATGTCTTGGCTTTATCTTTGGCCAGAGCAATTTGTTTGGCTTTGGCTGACGGAGATAGTTTCAAAGCTTTACCAATGGCTTTCTCCATGGATTTTAATTTTCGGGGATTAAAAGTAATTGCTTCGTCATGATAGATTTCCGGAAGGCTAGAGGTTTTGGAACTGGCTATCAAGCAGCCGGAAGTCATGGCCTCGAGAAGAGGCAAGCCAAAGCCTTCGTAATAGGATGGCTGGACATAAAGAGAGGCCAGGTAAAGCATGGCATTAAAATCCTCGTTAGATACATAACCGGGATAAATTACGTGGTTATATACCTGTAGTCGCACCAAATCGATGAGCTCCGCCTCAACCGGTTTGACGATCTCCTGAAGCAAGCCCTTGCCAACAATCACCAACGGAATTCCCAAACGATCGGTCACTTCCGCCAGAGACGGTAAATTCTTATTAGGATTGGGTCCGGCGGCTAGTGTCAAAACGAAACGATCGGGTAAATGAAATTTTTTCTTGACTTCGGCTAGATTTGCGGCCGATGGATCTTTCCTATAATCGTCATCTACAGCAAGGGGAGTAACGAATATTTTGTGCGCTGATATTCTGAAATATTTTTCAATATCCTTTTTAGAGTTCTCTGAGTCGGTGATAATGGCCGACACAGACCTCAGAGAGTACCACTGCAGTAGAAGTTTGATGGTGCCTCGAATACCTTTAGGGTACCTATCTGCCATGACTAGGGGGGTCAGATCGTGGATGGTGACAACTGTCGGTTTAATTTTCTTGAAAGGCAAGGTGAGGTAAAAAAGGTCAAAAAATGGGTAGTGAATAATGTCAGGATCTTTGTCTGTCAATTTAATGTCCGAAAGTTTGCTCAAAGAAGCAATGAGGTGCTCGGCATAAACACCCACTCCCCTTCCGGAAGAATGATCATTACCGGCGATATATACTTTAACGGGTGGCATATTCTTCATCTTTATATAATTCCCAAAGCTTCATATAGGAAAAGGCATGATGTAAACCGGAGTAAAGTGAAAAAACAAAACCAGGAAAACCATCCAAGAAACCGCGGTAACGGAAGTAAAGGCTAAAGAAAATACTGAAGGGTTTGAAAAATAAATAATTTAAGGTATTAATGAAGTTTATTTTGACTCCGGCGGTTTTCATCTGAGTAGCCTTGAGACTGGAATATCGGTTCTCCCGGAGAAGGTAACGCGAAAAATTAGGTGTGGCGTAATGATCCAGATCGGAAACTAACCAGCCAGTAACCCCGTGAACAACCATTTGCTCGTGGACATCCTTGGCCGGTAGCTCGGCTTTACCCTTTTGGAAAAGGCGAATGACAGGATCAGGATACTGACCGGCATGTTTCTGGTAGCGTGTTAAGAAAAAGTTTTTTCTGGGCAACCAATAAGCGGCAGCCGGTTGGGTTAACTTGTTTGGCTCGGAAAATAATCTGACAATTTTGTTTAGTGACGACTTGAGTGGCGAAAGCCAACTATCGTAACCAAAGTATTTTCCTTCGAGAAGACCAACGATTTCTTTGCGCATGGCTGGAGTGACGCGTTCGTCTGTGTCCAACTGAAGAATCCAATCCGATTTGGCTTCTTTGTTGGCAATATTCTTTTGAATATGAAAGACAGGATTATTTTCTCTAATTAGAACCTTGGCACCCATCTTTTTGGCAATCTCGGCGGTTTTGTCCGTAGAAGTGCCGTCCACCACAATTATCTCATCGACCCAATCCTTGACGGAATTCAGGCAATCGGTAATACAATCTTCGTTATTGTACGAAGCCATAGTGACGGAAATAGTTTGACGTTTAGATTTCATTTGGTGGAGAGGAATTTGTACATGGGGTGGCCAGCGGGGTCGTTGATCGTATAGATCACTTCCTTGTCATCTACCGGCTCATCAGCTGAGATTATAAGGGTATTCGGCAGTTTTTTGTCCTCTCCGTAGTTAATTTGACGAAATTCGAGCTTGCCGAAGCTCCGGACGGTAGAAAATCCGAACTTGTCGCGTGGAGTCATCACCAGCTCTTTTTGAAGAGTTTGCGGGGGGTACTTCAAGAAGAAGGCCATGAGTATATAGGGCTGGTCATAACGATCGGTAATGATGATGTGGTCATATATATCGTAGTTAACTTTTGCATACGCGGCAATCTGATCGAAACCATATTGCCAAGCGTAGGGTAGAGTTTTGGGATAGTGTACATAATATAGATGTAGATATCTTGCAACCGAATAAGCCCCAAAGAGGAGCAAGAGGACGGAAATGGATCCGACAAGCCACTTTTTACCGGACCTGAACAGGAGATTGAGAGCCACCGAAAGACCCAAGCCGGAAATGATACTAAGAGGAATTACCATGTTCTGCGACCTAAGTGCGTGGGGGGACTGGAAAGTCAACGAGGCGGCGAGTGGAGCGACCAAAAACCAAACTAGGGTGAATACTTTGCCCTTGGAGTCTAGCTTGAGTAGAGAAAAGAGTCCAAGAAAATAGAATGGAATCAGAAATAAATAAGTTTGGCCCATTTCGGGAACTTTGCTGCGAGCAATCTCATCCCCGGTCACAAACAGGAATCTGGGTGAAAAATGGGACAGGTAATTTTTGACGAACCTAAGGCCATAAGAAAGGTATTGATTGTGAAGAGCTTTGACATGGATCGTATCTTCCTGATGAGCTCGGCGCATTTCCAGCGCCTGCCACAACGGTCCGCTATCGGAGAAAACAGAAACTCCGGTAAAGCGGGACTGTCCTTCTTTGGAAAGGAGTTGGGTGGCGAGAGGAAACGAGAGGAGAAGGCCGAGAATGACAGCAGAGAGGATGATCTTTAGTTTTTGAGGAATCGTTTTCCAGATGGATTCCGGATCAAGTCCGGAATGACGATTGAATGTTAATCGGAAGTTATATATGTCTTTCCAGTAGAGAATGACGAGAGTAAGGGCGATGAGTGGAGAGATTAGCCGGGCCGAGTGATAAGTGTAGAGACTGAGGGCCATTGAAGTGACAAAGATGAAAAAATATTTGGGCTGATCTAAACCCATAAGGAAACCCCAGACCCCGAGGAGAATGAAAAAAAGCGCGGCGTTTACCTCCCACCCTCCTCTGGAGAACTGAAGATGCCATGGGGAGACCGCAAGGATGAGCGCGGTTATTAGTGCGAAATTATTTGTTTTGACATGACAGGACTCGTCGGTAGTTTTTTTCTTGAATAAAAGATAGACCACTAAGTACAGCAAATAAACAGAGGCAATGCCGAGTAGAGCTGAAGGGAGACGGACAGACCAAACGTTGAGTCCGATGATTTTGACAAAGGGGACAACGAGGTAAAAATAAACCGGAGGTTTGTAATCGTCAAAAGATCTAAATACCAGGGGCCAAGAAACTGAGTGCTCATCTTTGCCCGTTTCCAATAGCGACCAGGCGTTGTAACCGATAGCCGCCTCATCGGCGTTTAGACCAGCCGGAAATTTGTCCAATGAAAAGAGTCTGAGAAATGAAGCCAAAATGAGAATGAGAATGATGGGAAGATGTTTTTTCATTAAGGTTTTGTTTTGATGATCCGGAAGAGAATGTGGTGATCCGGAGTTTCGATTTGTCTAAAGAGGTCAACATTGGGTCCGGTGATATCGAACTGATTATTGATATTCCCTTCAGATCCGATAAAGAGAGTATCCTTTTGGGTCATCATATCTGAAGAACCAAATTGGTGGAACTCTACATTATTAACTCGATCGACTCGGCCGACATCTAGCCCGCCACTAATGAAGTCGTTGTCTTTTTGGTACGTGGCCGGATCATAAGCGGTGTAAAAAACATAGTAGATATAGGGCTGGCCGTAGACGTCGGTAAAGACAACTTTCTTGGCCGGATGGTCTTTGATAATTTGAACTACCTGTTTGTAGCCGTAGTTGAACTCTTTGGAAAACACTGTCTGTGAATGAAAAAAGTACACGTCAAAGACATATATTGTGCATAGGGCGTAGATACCGGCAGTGAGTGCGAAAAATATTTTTGAATTTGTGTACAGATAATAGATGCCGAGACCGGCCATGATAGAGAGTGGAACAACCATAAAGAGAGCTCTGACTGTGGAAAATTCGGCCAGAGTTAAAGAAGCGGGAATGGGTGAGATAAGAAGCAGTCCGAGAATCAGAGTGGTAGTTTTGTCTGGGGTATCATGACTACCTGGAGAGAGATTTTTTACTAGCCAGATAAACCCTAGGACCAACCAGATTAATTCTAAAGGATTAAGGACTCCCAAACCGGGAAGGTGGCCCCTCTCAGAGACAATAGGGCCTTCATAAAACAGAACCTCGGGTGAAAAATGATACAAATAACGGGAAAGCACAAGCCTTGCCGAAAGCTCTTTTTGATTATGGAAAAGATTTAAGGTGACTGGATTTTGATCGTCTATCTCCCCCGTTTGGACAGATATTCCTGGCTTGTAGTTGAAGATACTGAGTGTGGTAAGACGGTTGCCTGCACTGCCGAACAAAGAGCCAAAGAAAATCCAGAGTCCAAATAAAACAAAGGGAGAAATTAGTAGTATTCTTTTGGGCTTGAGATACGGAGTTAATTGATGCCAAAACTCTTTCCAGAATAGGGCGGCAAAAAGTAAGAACACCAGAGGAGTCAATAGTTTGGCCGCTTGATACATGGCCAGTGAGAAACAAGCAAAAAGCAGAGAGGGGTAGAGAGATGAGGTTCCCTTAAGAAAACGGAGAAAATAATAAAGAGCAAAAATGGTCAGAGTAGTAAAGACGTTTACTTCCCAAGCTCCGTGACTAAAGTGAACTGCCCACGGGGAAATGGCCAGGGCGAGCGCCGCAAAGGAGCTAATTTGGGGGAATTTTTTGGAGAAGAGTTCGTTGGTGAGAAGATAGATGCCGAAGATGGCGAGAATTCCGGCTAGGGCACTGGGGAAACGAACCGCAAATTCATTAAGACCAAAGATGGCCACCGAGGGGACAGTCAGGTAAATGTAAGCACCTGGTTTGAAATCGCCAAAACTTTTGAAGACGATGGGAAGGAGTGCTCCATGTTCATCTCGGCCGGTCTTAAGAAGAGAGTAGGCGTTATATCCGATGGCCGCTTCGTCCCAGGTGAGACCATTAGGGACGGAAGATAATTGCCACAAACGAAGAAAGGTTCCAAGGAGTAGGGCGATAATCAGGAGAATATATTTCTTCATGGAATAGTGCTTTACGGTACTGAGCTAATTATAAACGCCGGTGACCCGTCTAGGAAATTGACTGTCTTAATAACATGAGCGTTGACCGGGACGTGACCGGCAGAAGTGATCAAGAGACTCCTTTGTGTAGACACCTCTCCCCCACTCTCCAAAGGAAGAGTCTTGATAGAAGTGAGCGGAATCTGCCAATCGTTGATGAAATAAACATTATCGATCTTATCTGTCCAGTACCATTCCGACTTTTGAAAACGAATATTGTTCCTCCCTGGTTGCATTGATAGTGGAGAAATCTTATTAAAGAAGGAGTAAAAAATATGTGGCTCACCGAAACGTTTGGTGATAAAAACGCGATCGTATTCGTGCCGATGATCTTGGACATAGGTCATCACTTCCGCGTAGCCAAATTGCCAGGACGAAGAATAGGAGAAGGCATAATTACCAAAATATTGTCTAAGATAAAAGCCGAAGGAGACACTAATCCACAGAGCCAGGAGAATCGTAAAAGATTTAATTAATTTTTGAGGAATGATAATCAACAGTTGAGATAAACCAAGACAGGCAAAAATAATGATGGCCGGGATCATGGGGTTCGGGCGGAGAGCTTGGGGAGGATCAATGGTAAGACTGGCCGCGACCGGAGAAAGGAGGAGCCAAGCGTAGAGAAATTTTAAGGGAGATCGGGAACCTCGTAGTGACGGCAGATGTGATAAAAAACCAAGAAGGGCTAGTAGGAAGACGGGGAGAGTTAAGAGATTTTGACCAGGAATGGCGAACTGGAACTGGGCTCCCCATTGCTGAGAAAAAAATTGTGGCGAGAAATAACCAAGATAGTTCTTGGAAAAAGTAGTGAGAAAATAAACAGGACGGTTGTAGACTAATTTGGAAACAAGTGGACCAAAAGAACTGTGAGCTCTTTGCTCCCCTATTTGAAAGATGGTGGCCGGAGAAAGTATCTTGAGTTTCTCATAGCGGGCGGTACCAGCACCAAGAAATACTTGAAAGATAACCAGACCGGAGAAAAGAAGGGCAAGGAGGATGGAAAAGATGGATCCCCGCCTTCGCGAGGATGACATTATTAAACGTAGTGACGATCTGTAGATATAGAGTGAAACTAAGACTAAGAGGGGCACGAAGACTCGTGCCGTATTGTAAGTGTGGAGAGAGAGCCCGAGAAGAACCACAGAAGTTATTAGTGCGTAGTGATTGGTGCGAGGGATTGAATGAAAGAATTTAAGTAAGAAATAGAAGCCGAAGAAAATTAAGGTGAGAGATAGATTTGCTTCTAACGCCGGACGGGAAATAAAGAAATGCCAGGGAGAAATGGTGAGGAGAAGCGCAGTTATTAGTGCGAAGTATCTGGTTTTTTGAGAAAAGAGTTCGCGGGTTAGTAAATAAATTCCAGGTATGGCGAGGGTGCCGGCTAAGGCGGAAATGAAGCGAACCGAAAAGGAGGTTAATCCGAGCAACCAAACTGGAATAGTGGTGAGATAGATATATAGAGGCAGCTTGTAGTCTCCAAAAGCCCTAAAGATCAAGGGGAATCTTGCTCCCCATTCATCTTTTCCAGTCAATAAAATCGAGTAGGCATTGTAACCATGACTCGCTTCATCCCAATTCAGAGAGACGGGAAAGGAGCCTAATTTCCAAAAACGGAGTAGACCACCCAATAGGGTGAACAAAATCAGAAATACTAATGGCCGATGTTTAATAATGGATTTCATAATAAAGAGGTTCGCCGGATGGCAAACTAATTATGTCACCAATCGTAGCTACTGAACCAATAGCGCTGGTGTCGACCTCGGACCGAGTAAGGAAATAAACCGCGTTGGGTAATAATACGGTAGGTTTATTTTTATAATCCACCAGTGAGGCAATGTAGAGATTGGAGTCCCCTATCCGGTTGCCGTCCAGGTTGTAGTTTCCCGAAGTAGAGTTGTAAACAGTGTGGTTTTGAGAGAAAGCTTGGAATTTCCGTGGATCGAAGCGAGTGTAATACAAATAGAAAATGAGTGGATATTCATACTTTGGAGAGATAATTACCGGCTGATCAGGGTGTCTGCCAACCGACTCCATGAGTTCTTTCATACCGGCGCTCCACGATCTTTCTGAGGTATAGCGATAATGAGACCAATAATCATGAAGATAAAAAGACGAATCGACAAAAAGTAGGAAGAGTACTAAAACCGTTAACCACTTTGAAGAAGAAAATAATTGATTAAAACCATATGAGATGACTAAAACCAAAGGCAGGATTAGCATAAAAGTTCGAGAAGAATGGGTGGCTCCATCTCTCGTCAGGGCTGAAGGAAGGATGGCGGCAACGGAAAGGACTATTATAAGAAAAAGGAATTTGTTACATTTCCCTGCGGCCAGTTTGTAGAGACCGAAGAGGAGTGGAATAAGGAAGGCTTTTTCCATCATCCCCCAACCTTGTACGGCGTGTCTCGGGTTGGTATCTCCCTGAAGAAAAAGATAATCGAAAGAAATAGGTTTCACCATGTTCTTTAGAAAAATTCTCAGAGAATAAAAGACTTTGTTGTGTGTGGCTTTACTGAGGAAGTCGGTCTTTGATCCAACAGAGGCCTTCGGACCCAAATCCTCTTTCCTCAAAAAATTAATTTCGGTAGGAATCGTGGGGTCAGTGAAGATGGAGATCTCACTAAAGCGTTGAGCTGCTCCTCCATTAATAAAAATAAGACCAAGCGGTATAAAGAGAAGCAGGAGCCAGAGAAAGATCTTCTTTCCCCACAAGAGTTCTTTGGTACCGGGAAGGATATACAAAACCAGAGGAATAAAAAACAGTGCCAGTTTGGCCGTACTGTAGATCATGGGAGTGAGCGAAAACAACATCAAGGAGACGATGAGAGCCCAGACCTTTTTGTGAATTAAAAAGTTGGTGTAGAAAAATAAACCCAGCAGATAAAAAGTAAACAACATAGAGAGTTCGAAACCAATACGCGAATAAGTGAAGTGCCAAGGGAGTACCGACAAAATCAACGCAGACCAAAAACCGAGAGAAAATAGAGTGCCCTTGGAACCAAGCCCATACAATTCTGATAGGTTATTGGCCAGAAAATAGATTACCAATAGGCCGAGAATAGCGAAGATGGCTGGCGTAAGACGGATGGCTAGATCCAAACTAACATTGGGGACAAGAGAGACGAGAGCTGTCGCGTAGATAGGTAAAGCCGTACGAACATCGGAAAAAGAGTGAAACTGCAAAGGGAGAAAGTTTCCCTGGTAATCTTTGCCGGTGGATAAAAAGGAATGAATTTGATAGCCGATATCCACCTCATCGGAAAATAGACTGATCGGATTTTGTAATAAGCCGTAGAGCCTGAGACTGGCGCCAAGGAGAAGGACTAAAAGAAGTGGCCAGTATCGGCTAAGGATTTTTTTTAATTTCATTTGGGCTTTGGATTCGTTTTTAATATCCTCAAGGCCACCTTTCCATCGGGAAAGGGTATTTCTTTGATTATAGTCAAATTATGAGCATCAATTTGAACTTCCGACATAGCCAAATAGTCTGCCACTAAGTACTGCTCAGCCTCATCGGTATCGGGACCCCAGACGATGCTTTTGACAGTGATATTCCCTAGTTTCTTAGTGTCGCTTCTGGTGAGGCTGGTATAGTAATCTGATGCGGAGACTTCAAAGTTTTCTCGCTGATAGAGAGCGGGGTCGTATTTAAGGAAAAACAGCATCAGGATATAGCTATCTCCTCGCGAACTGTCCACCACTATGGGAAGCTGTGGATTAAGATTGGGAATCTCTTTGACTACTGTTTCCCAACCGTAATTCCAGAACTTGGAGTTGAAATAATCATTAAAGTAAAAAATGGAGATGAACATTCTGACCGAGGAAAAAATCACGAGAAGAGCAACCACCGAGAATTTCAGTTTTGAAGAAAAGGCCGGAAGAATCTCCCAGGGTTTAACCAAACCAAAAGAAATAATCAGAATTTGCGGAACAACCAAAGGAAGCGATCTCAGTGTTGAATAAGGATCTCTCGTGAGGGCGGCTGGGATCGGTGAAATCAATAACAGGGTGAAGACAAAATACTTAAAGTCTATTAGATCCCGTTCTTTGATCAAAAAATATAAACCAATTAAATAAAGTGGAAACTGCCAGACGAAAAAGGTTCCCATACCGGCATATGGTAAACGAGGTCCTGAATCTCCAAGGGAAAACATATATCGCGGAGACAGATAGGAACTGTAGAGAGAGAGAAACTCTCTGGTTGCCAAGACTTGATGATTGTTTTGTAGTTCGTGGACCAGACCCTTTCCTTCATTTGCGCCCCACGGACGTTGTCCTGAGGTGGCAAAAATACTTAAAGCGGATGACCTGGCCCGAAAACCAGGAGTTCCCATAATTTGAAGAGTCGGAAGAAAAATGATGAAGGATAAGACCAAACTAATAAGAATAGGAGTTAAACGTTGCTTAAATTCTGAGATGAGGGCTCCGGAATAACGAAGTACAAAGACAACAAGGAGCGCCGGAACAATAATTATTTCCGCCCGATAAGCCATCATGGAGATGACAAAAGATAAAGCGGCCGGAAGAAAAAACCAAGATCTTTTGAGAGCGTGGAAAAGAAAGAGGGATCCTAGCAATAAGAAAAACAAAGCGATGTTTGCTTCATAGGCGGTACGACTATAGTTAATGTGCCACGGAGAAATGGCCAAAAACATGGCTGCAACGAGTGGAAAATATTTTAATTTGGAATCACTTGAATAGATTCCCGCCTTCGCAGGAATGACAAGTTGCTTGACAAATAGATATAGGAGTGGAATGGACAAAACTCCGAAAAACGCAGAGGGTAACCTTACTGAGAAAATGGACAGATCCAGAAAATGTATGACGGGGATCAGAAGATAAGAATAAATAGGACTCTGAAAAGTAGAAAAGGAGCGGAACATAACAGGCAACCACTTGCCATACTCGTCCAGGCCGGTTTTGTAGACAGAATAGGCATTGTACCCAAGTGAGGCCTCGTCGACGTACAGACCAACGGGGGTTTCTCCCAGTTTGTAAAAACGGAAAAAAGCTCCGACCAAAAAAGCCAAGAATAAGAGAATGACCGGTAGATATTTATTCGAGAACTTCATTTAATTAAAGATTATGCGAGCCAGTTCGATAATAGATAGGGGTAAGAAAATAAATGAGAAAAGGAGATAGTATGCTTGGCGAAGCGTAAAGATTTTTTTCAAGCCGACCAAACAGGTGAGGGAGATTGGCAGATACAAAATCAGATCGAACTTGTCTTGGTTATTGATCAGAGCAATGGAAAATATTCCGGCTAAAAGTGTAGACGCTATCCAAGCCCTATCCTTACTCTTGATCAAGAAATAGAGCCCCATGAGAAAGGGAATTATGGCCGGGAAGGGAAGCTTGTGAAGGTTTTGATTTTCGAAAATTTCTCGAGGATGGAGAGCGAAAAAATAATTATTTGTATCTAGAGAAGTGAAAATGTTTGACTTGAATTTATCCTGAAAAATATCGGTTTTGTTGTGATAAAGACGGGCAAGATTCCGATTAGGGATAAGAGAAATCTTTTTGTTTAAAGTATCAAAGGCTAGAGGGTCGGGAGTAAAAATGGAATAAGCGTAAAAGGTCTTCCAAGAAAATAGAGAAATAAATATTAGAATAACGGTGTAAATAACAAGAGATATTTTTTTGATATCTGACCGGTGAAAAAGGATGGCGATAACCGGAAAGAACAAATAGGCCGGATGGAGTAACGGCAAAACTAGGAAAGTAAAATAGTGATATGGGTAATTCCGGAGATAAAGAAGCCGGTCCACCAGCAGAACTAAGGCGGCGATGATAAAAGTAACCGAGTCGGCACGACTCGCTAAAATAAAAGAAAGCGGCCAGAAGATGAAGATGAGGATGGTGGAAACGCAAAATAATAGATTCTTCATATATGTCCTGCCTACCCTCCTACCGGCGGGTAAACCGGGAGGCAGGTCTACTTGAATTATATGCGTTATCGATCGGAAACGGCATATAAGCCCGAGGACCGGTTGAGAAAAGGTACGAAGTATCGCTGTTTGGATGAGCCAAGAATTTCTTTGGGCAGGCTCCAGGGGCTAGCAATATATAAATTATTTTGCCTGTGGTCGACGTCCGGCCAGTTTATGGGAGTAAAAAGATAATTTTCAAAATCGCTACCGCCAAGTTTTCGCCGAGAATCGGAATTGTAAATATTTGGGTCGTAGCGGGAATAAAAGAGGAAGTAGAGGTATGGAACGCCGTAGGTATAAGGCCCTTGCGTGCCGAATTGAGGGTCGACGTAGATCAGGTCGTACTCCCCAAGATGATCACGAGCGAAAATGGCCATTTGCTTCCATCCATAGGAACGGGTCTCGGAAAGCTCCACCGGGTAATGAAGGGTGTAGAAGTCCACAAACCTGACTAAGCCAAAAATGTAGCCGGCAATAACCAAGACAAGCAAGAGATTTTTCATCAAGCGAGAGCGCAGGGCTTCTAAACTCTGAGTAAGTCCAAGTGCAATAAGGATAGAAACCACCGGAATAATGTTTAAGGTTCTGAGAGAATGTTGACTGTTGTTCGTGAGAGAAGCAGGTAAGAAAGAGAGAAAAAACCAAGCGAGAAGGATCCTGGTAACGAAATTCCCGTAAATGGTGTAGCTGAAGAATTTTCTGGACGACAATAGAAGCCAGAAACCAAGAATGAGAAAGGGGTACTCAATCGCTAAGATAACTCCTTGACCTGGATGACCAGGAGTAGACAGACCAAGCCCACTGCCGAGATAGAAATTGGCGGAGAAATATTCCAAGTATCTTTTGAACCATAAACCGGCGAGGCCAATGGTAGAGGTAAGCGAAGCGAAAGGATGGCCAAAAAACTTCGGCAAAAGACCATTGGTAAAATCATAATCTTTTGACAGAAAAGTCATCCCGGCTCTGGAGGCACCCGGTCCGACAATGAAATTTTGGACAAAGAAGGCGGTGACGCCAACAAAAATGACACCGGTGACCAAGAGAGAGACCTTATTCCGGTGGTACCACTCGATAAGACAATGAAGAAAATATCGATAATCGGTCAGAATAAAGAAAATGTTCAGGAGAGGTACAACGATTTTGGTGGAGTGATAGGTTACGGCCGAGAGATAGGCAAAAACGACCATAAAAGAGAAATGACTCAGGTGGCCGGACTTTCTAAATTCAAAAGCAAAGATCAGATTAGCCAGCAAAAAAGTAAGGGCAATGACAGCCTCGAAACCGGAACGAGAAAAGATAATTAACCAGGGAGAAAGGGAGAACAGAAAAACGGTTAAATAGGACAGGTGCGAATACTTCTGGCTAAAGATATGCCTCCGAATTAAGTACCAAAGCAGAAAAATATTGAAGGCGGAAAAGATGGCCACCGGAAGCCGCACACTCAACTCGTTTAGACCCAGAAGCCAAACAAAGGGAACCGTTAGATAGATGAGCACAGGGGCCTTGTAGTCCCCGACTGATCGGAAAGAGATCGGAAACGGGACTCCCCACTCATCCTTACCGGTTTTCAAAATAGAAAAAGCGTTATAACCGATGGAGACTTCATCGATAGTTAGGTGTGGCGGATACTCGGTTAGTCGATAGAAGCGGGTAAAAAAAGTAATCACGAGGATGATGACCCAAAATAGTATTGTCTGTTTGGTCATAGCTTAAAGTAGGATGTGATATTTATCTGGTACAGAAGATAGAGGATGTTGGCAATCAGGAAACCAAACTGAGTTTTGGGCGAAGTGGTGGAATAGCCGACGATAGAGAGGAGCGCGAGAAAAAAGAGAACGGCAAAACTAAAGACAAGCGCTTGGTCGATGTAGATAAGACCGGTTAGTAAAAGAAGAAGGCTAAGTGCCGAAACAAAAAAGATTAAATTATGGAAAGGTTTACCCCGATGAACAAAACGAAAATAGCGATAAAGAAAATAGATATCCCAGGGAAAAAGATAGCCGAGCGGATAATACGGGTCTAGCCGATGCCAAAATCCTGAAGCAAAAATGGCCATCGGAGACAGTAATTTATCGAAATTATGGATAAAGGAATAAGATAAGTCCGCTTTGTTATGAATTAACCTGGAAATGAGACTGCTTTGGAAATGAGGATGCTCACCTCTTTGAGCATTGATAGCATTCAACAAACCCATATCAAGGCCGAGACGTGGCTTAAGGATGATGAGGGCAAGGACGAGGATTGCCAAGAAAATAAGAAATTGATCGAGAGATGGTTTTTGGAAAAGATTAAAAAGTAGATAGCCAAGCGATATAGAGAGAAAAAGAAGAAGGGGTGGTTGCCCGGAGAAGAGAAGAAAAGGGATTAACAAGAGATAAAGAAAGCCATAGAGTCCGAGACGTGGCATACCTATTTAAGGTGTCCCCTCCTCCTTGTCTGAAGAAGGTCAAATAGTAGAAAAAGACTAACACCCGCAAATAGGCTTCTTACCGAGCTTTTCAAGAAAACCAAGTCGGTTTTGGCCGCTAAGAGTTTATCGATACCGGGAAAATTATTTAAGCTTTGATTGGCCACGGCGAAGAGCCCTACAGACAGAGAATTGTCGAACGTCAGGACAATAAAGACGTAACAAGCCAGTAGTGTCAAATCGAGCCAGAGGTTGCGCCACCGATTGGCGACCAGCTCAATAATGATAAAAGGAGAAATCCAAAGAAACCACTGGGGGTGATAGTGAGTGACCGCAAAGAGAAGAAGAAAATAACCCAGGTAATATTTCCATAATTTCTGAATCGGGTGGGAAGCTCGGAAAGCGTGTAAATAGATGAAGACCACTCCAAGAAGATAAGGATAGACGCCTTCGGCGGCAGTCACCATCCATTCCATATAGAACATCTTTTGTGATTTGGCCCCAAAAACCATGTACTTGAAGGCTGAAGAGGATAGAAAGGGAGCGATGGTGAGGAGATAAGGAGCTAAGCCGCAAAAGGTGATCTTCAGACGATCCCAGAAATCTTTACCGGCAAAGATGATAAAGGGGAGGAGAAAAATGGGATATTGTTTGTAGGCGGCGCCCAAAGAAATCATGACAGCCGCCAAATAAAGATTTTTCTTCTTGGCGAAGAAAAGAGAGAGGACCGTAAAAAGAGCCGGGATGATATCGAAAACGCCCATGGAAAAAGTAGCGTAGAAAGTGACCGGGTTAAATAACCAGAGCAGAAAAGCCCACTTCTTTTGCTTTTCCTCATCAAAGAGGGAAGCCAAAGCAAAAGCCATGCCGATATCAATCAGAAGATAAGGGAGTTTTAAGAGAATTAGATTAAAAGATAAATTAGGAAGGACATAGACCGACACCCCACTCATCAAATCCAAAAAGAACTTTTCGGGAATAATCCAGGAGAATAATTTGAGGAAACTGCCTAGTGTGAAGTAGGTCAGAGGCGGATAAATAAAGATGTCACCCACTCCGAAGTTTTGAACCAACGGATGAGTCTTGGGAAGATTTACAAGATAGTCGTAAATGTTGAAGACATTCTTGTATCCGAAAAAATAACTGGACAGAACCTGGCCGGAGAGATCGGGGTGGAAAGTGAAGCCCATGATAACGAGCCGTAGAATAACGGCGACAATTAGAGCGACCCAAAGGGACTTGGTGAGTTTCATTTAGATGATTTAGTATACCAAGTCCAGAGGGGTGAAAGGAATATTTTGCTAAAATTGGGAGGTGAGACATAATAAATGGCTGATTTTGGGTTCTATTTTTATCCTGGCATTATTGGTCCGTTTTTATGCTTTTCGAGAAAGTGTTTATTTTGGCTTTGACCAGGCGAGGGATGCTTATATTTCGCAAGATATTTTTCTGAAACATGACCTGAGGTTTATTGGACCTCCGGTATCCGGAGATACCGGACTGTTTCACGGACCGCTTTTTTGGTACATCTTAGGTCCAATTTATCTACTACTAAAAGGTGACCCCGCTTTGGTATCCGGAATTTTCAGAATACTGAACGCACTGGGAGTGTTTCTTATTTTTGGCATCAGTGGATCACTTTTTGGTCCGTTAGTAGGCTATATCGCTGCATTATTCTATGCCGTTTCCTATGAACAGAGTCAGTACTCTCTCTATGTCGGCAATCCTGCCTTGGGCGTATTGTCCATGATGCTGATATTTCTTGGAGCTGTCCAAATCTATAAAAACAGTAAATACGCCAAGTGGAGTCCCCTACTAATGCTGGGAGGAGCGGCTTTTTCGATGCAGATGAACCTGATGTTTGTCTACACCTTCGCTATCGTGGCCACTTTACTATTTTTACTTAGAACAAAAATAGGTAAAATTGCCACTAAATTCTGGCTGTGGGGAATTGCATTAATGGGTTTGCTACTCTCTACTTTTTTGTTAGTGGAATTGAAATACAACTTCCGAAGTTTTCGACTGGCCTTCACCATGCTAAAAGCCGGTTATGGGGTGATGGACGCGACAGCTTCCAAATACATACTTTTCTTAAACAAAGAGATAGTCATGTATCGTGATAATGTTTTGGCGACAAATAACCAAACTGCGCTAAGGGTTTTGGTCCTGTTTGTCTCGGTTTGGGTCTTGTATCAGGCAATTAAAAACAAGAACTTCCAGATCCTAGCGGTGTGGTTGTTTGGTTGGATTTTCTTAATGATATTAGGGGGTCATACTGCTTATTACACTAACGCCGGTTTGGGAACAGCCGTCATTATTGCCGTCGCCATACTGATTGAAAAAATAAATAATATCAATAAGTATTTAGCCATTATTTACTGTGGACTAATTATCTGGGGAAATCTGAACATGATTCGAGCACAATCTCCGAATAGTCTGATCCAAGAAATGATCACCCAACAATCGATGAAGTTAGCCGACGAATACAGAGTAATTGATGAAATGTATACCATTGCCGAGGGCAAGGGTTTTACAGTGCGAATGACCGGAGTGCCATACAATATTCAAACAGTTTGGGCTTATCTCTTCCATCAGTACGGCTTACCAAAGTATGGATACCTGCCTTTCTGGGAAGTGGGTAATGTCTTGGCTTTCCCTGGTGCGATGCCCATACCAAAGAGCGGTTCAACCTGTATAAGATTTTTGGGAAGAGAACCGATGCATGGTCTACCACAAGTATTAGTGGACAATGATGAGGGGTTGGAGAAGAAATTCTCAATAATAGTAGACAAGAAAAATATTGGTAGCTTTACCCTGGAAACCAGAATGTCTATTGATGCCGATTGCCATGACAACCGACCTTAGTCGCGGAACTTCTTTCTCCTGAGAATAACTTGCCATTTGTGACCAATCCAAAGAACCAAGTTTAGTGTCGCAGAATATACCGGACCGTAATAGATTTTGGCGGACTTGAGTAGAGGACTCTTTAAATGTGAGACGAAATTTCCACTGGCACCGTGGATATGCTGAACTTTGGCTTTGGGAAGATAATAAACAGATAGACCATGCAGGTGCAGTCTGCGACAAAACTCGACATCCTCATAATAAAGGAAATATCTTTCGTCCAATCCTCCGACATAATCAAGAACCGTTTTGGGGATCAGGAAGGCAGCCATGACGGCAACTTCTACTTTAGTGGTTTTGTCCCCTGGATTATATTTTTTGAAACAATTTTTGCACCCGAAAAAACTATATCTAACCGCGTTCCAAATCGTGGGAAATTTCGAACAAGAAGGCTGAATGCTACCATCGTAATTTAAAAGCCTGGGAACAACCGCCCCCAATTGGGTGGTTTTCCTGGCAAAGTCCAGGAGGTATTTTAGAGCAGAACCGACAATACGGGTATCCGGATTGATGATTAGAACATACTCTCCGTGACAAACTTTGATGCCTTGGTTAATGCCTTTAGAAAAGCCGATATTTTCGGTATTTCTAATGACGGTGGGTTTCAGGGGATGCTTTTGAGCCCTGTCCGCTCCTTTGTCTCCGGGATAGTTATCGACTACAATGACTTCTTTGGAGATATTATCGCGATTCTTTTGGATGGAGTCCAAGAAAGGGACAATGGTGTCCTCTGATTTATAACCGACAGTGACGATAGAGAGATCAATCTTCATATGGCGTGTTAACCAGTTGAAAGACCTGCGTATCAGATATGGGGAAGTTATGTTTTTTTCCTTGAGACAAATAATCCTTGAGAGCCGTGAAAATCACTTTTAGATACCTGGGGTGTCTCAATGAATTAGTAACAAGAAAACCAAAATGGGATATAAGCATTTTGGAATCGGAAAAGTTTTGCCAGGTAAAAAGTAACTCGTTTTTTTGCTTAACCATATTCATATACTGCTTATTTTTCAAACCAAAAGTCGACTCGTGATGATGGACCACCTTGGGTTCCGGTGCCCAGATAATTTTGTAGCCGGATCTCCAGGCGCGCCAACCGATATCGATGTCCTCCCAATAGGCTGGGCTGTAGATTTCGTTGAAACCGCCTAGCTTATTCCAGATAGAGCGACGGAGTATGCAGCTTCCACCGGAAGGCCAAGCCGAAAAATGAGGATGTTTTTTGTCCTCACCTCTGACAAACTGGAATTTGCCTGAATGCCAAGATACTTGGGGCCAAGAAGAGTTCTCTTCATTGAAGTTGACCGCAAAAACTTTGGGGTTTTGGAAATATTTGAGAGCCGACTGAATATAACCGGGCATGGGGTAAACATCATTGTTGATAAAGACGAGATATTCGGCATCGGAATGAGAAACACCTTCGTTTACTGACTTGGAAAAGCCAATATTTCCTTCATGGCGGACACAAAAAACTTTGGGTGCCCACTTCTTCATATATTCCGGGGCATTATCGGAACCGCCATCGTCGACCACAATAATTCTATCGACCTCTGGAGAAGTCTTGATGACTACCGGAAGATTTTTCTCCAAAAGCCACTCGGCGTTGTAGGAAGGAATGACAATATCAATGGTTGGTTTCATCCTGCCTAAAGTATATCAGGGCATAGAACGGTTCGAATCCCCTTATGGACACCTCAAAGAAGTTTCGCCCAGATTTCTGGGATATCGCCCGTGCGCCCGCCCACGCACGGAGCGATGCGAAGGGCTTTTTTAATTCCCCAGTAAGTTGTTTATCTTTCAAAA
>LCIE01000009.1 GCA_001000865.1 Candidatus Collierbacteria bacterium GW2011_GWC2_44_18
GTTCCACAGGTGGGGCAAACTGCCTTAACTGCTGGTTTACCGTTTTTCATGGTAACTCTCTCAAATTCAGCCACCTCTTTTTTGGCTCTACATTTTACACAATAGATCTGCATTTACTTGGTTCACCCCCTTTCTTTTTGTTAGTGCCTGGACAAATAACTCCAAATAGCAAGCTCCAAGGCTAGGACAAGCATAGTTAGGATCACTGTCTTTGTCAAGTCTGTTCTGAAGAATTTGTTTTCGCCTTTAGCCAAGTCGGAATTTATCATTGGCCGTTTTCCCTTTGCAGTCAGCCACTCGTCATTTATGACAAAAGCGTCTAATCTCTGTTTTCTTTCTTGAGTCTGTATTTTTTCCCGTCTGGTTTTTCTTTGAACACCCATGCTTAATATTATATCTTTAATATAGTAAAATTAACCCACTATGATATCGGCCTATTTATTTTATGCAATTTTCGGAATTTGGCTAACCATAGTCACTTTTCTCCTTGTTCGTATAACCATTCATTACAACCATCTCACCGCCGACGTCTCCAAAAAAGACTTGATTTCTTCTCTCAATCATCTCATTTCTACCCTGGACCAAAATTCAGACGATATCAAATCTCTTCAGGAAAAACTAACAGTTGAGGTCGGCGAAAACAGAAAACACCTTCAGCGTTTGGGTTTCCGACGCTACAATCCTTTCACCGATACCGGCGGTGATCAAAGTTTTTCAGCCGCCTTTCTTGATGATAACGGGGATGGTATTATGATAAGCTCTTTACATAGTCGGGAAAATACCCGGCTCTATGCCAAAAAAGTAGAAGGAGGAAAGGTCGTCAGCCAAGCCCTCTCCAAAGAAGAACAAGAAGTTATCAATGAAGCCGTTAAATAAACCCAATATATGAAATTCACCCCTAAAATCATTATCTCGCTCGCCATTACTTTCTTTGTATCTGCCAGTCTTGCCTATGCGATTGTACCGTCTACTAGTGGGGGACTTGTCTCACCCAGAGCCGAGACCCTTACCGAGAAAAAAACCGCCGGTTTTGGTCAGTTTACCGATGAGCCAAAGACCGAAGCCTGTCCTCTAAATGGGAAGCTTTATTCGAAATCCGAAAAAACCCTGTGGGAGGCACGGCGCCCCATCTTAGCCATGATCGAAAATGATATTCATGCCCGACCCCAGTCCGGACTTGCCTCTGCTGATATTGTTTACGAAGCAGTCGCCGAAGGCGGCATTACCCGTTTTATGGGTGTTTTCTACTGTGGGGCTCAGGCAGATACCGCTAAAGTCGCTCCGGTCAGAAGTGCCCGTATTTATTTTGTAAATATCGCCGCAGAATACAACAATCCTATTTACATGCACGTTGGTGGCGGCAACTGCAGTGCGGACGCAGCTAGTGGTCAGTGCACTTCGAACAAAAAGGCCTTCGCCTTGGAGGAGTTAGTCAAGCTTGGTTGGAGGAAAGCCGGAGGTAACGACTTCGACACTATCGGTGATATCGGCATACCGGTCATGAAAAGAGACTATCAGCGTCTAGGTGCCGGAGTGGAGATCGCTACCGAGCATACCTATGTCGGCTATCTTTCGTATGCTTGGAGGGAAGCCGAAAAACGCGGTTTCAATAATCTCATGCCCAATGGCAAGACCTGGCTCTCTGGAGTTAAATTATGGAAATCCGGAACCTCTGACATAGTTGGACAGCCGGCACAAAATATCAAATACGATTTTTGGGCAAACTACCAAGACTTTACGGTTGACTGGAAATACGATCCGACAATCAAAGAATATCAAAGGAATCAAGGATCGGTTGCTCATCTCGATCTTGAAACGAGCAAGCAAATTACCGTCCCCAACATCGTCGTACAGTTTGCTAAAGAAGAGGGACCGCTTGACGAACATAAGCACATGTTCTACACCGTGATTGGAGAAGGAACGGGTATGTACTTTTCCGGAGGTCAAGGCATCCAGATTAAATGGAAAAAGACAGCTCAAACAGCACGGACTATTTACACTGACCTGAACGGCAAAGAAATCACTTTTAGTCCCGGAGCAATTTGGATAAGTATTTTACCCATTGGTAACAAAGTGGTTTACAATTAGTGGGTGGCCAAACTATCTGATCTAATCATCTCCAAAGTAAGAGTAAAGCTCTTAAAACTATTCCTTTCTCAGACGAAAGAGATGTTTTATGTACGAGAAATAACCCGACTGACCAAAGAAGAAATTAATGCTGTCAGACGCGAACTAGATCACCTTCAAAAAGCGGGACTTTTGAGTAGCGAAAAGAGAGGTAATCGACTTTACTATTCGGTAAAAACAACCTTCCCGCTTTATCCCGAGCTCACCAACCTTGTTATCAAGTCGACAGGTTTTGGTCGTCTTATCATAAAGAACCGTAGCAAGCTTGGGTTTGTCAAATTTGCCTTTGTTTCCCAAAAGCTCTCCCGTGGACTCAAGCGCGACCCAGACGAAGTGGACCTTATGATCATCGGCAAGGTTATCATGCCACAGATAGCGCTTACCGTGAAACAAATTGAGAAGATGCTCAGCACCGAGCTGAATTATTCTTGTATGACTGAAGAGGAGTTTAATTATCGTAAGTCCCACAAAGACCCCTTCATTGTCAAGGTGCTCCTTCAGCCCAGGATCACTTTAATTGGGGATGAAATTCAATTATTAAGTTGATGCCAATTCAAAAGATCTTCAAGGTGGGGAACTCGCTGGGTGTAACTCTAGCTTCCAGCCTGGTAAAAAATTTGTCTCTCAAGCCAGGAGACCAGGTAGAAGTGGTGAATAATTTAAACAATTCTTTAACTCTTAACTTTATCGACAGCCACCAGCTCAGTTTAGGTCTTTCATCGATAAAAAAAACGACAAAAAAACTTATATAATCTATGACTTTCTCCAAACCCCAAAAGATTTCTTTCTCTATTTTTGTTCTCACTCTAATCTCGCTATACATAGTCTTGCCAGCCAAGTTGGGGAACTTTTTGATTCCGAGGTTAAACTTCAAGATTGGTAACCTCGACTTCTCGAAAGAAATTGAACTTAAGCAAGGCTTGGATATTAAAGGAGGTTTACAGGTAGTTCTTAACGCGGACATGAAAGATATCGCCGGTAGTGATCGGACCTCTGCTCTGGAGTCACTAAAAGAAGTCATCGGACGTCGTGTAGATCTTTTTGGCGTCTCGGAGTCTGGTGTCAAGACTGCTTTATCAGGAAATGATTACCGTCTTATCCTGGAGCTTCCTGGGGTTACTGACCCACAGCAAGCTTTATCTCTCATTGGTCAAACCGCCAAAATGAGTTTTGCTTTGCCTATTTATACTCCTGGAAAGACTGCCTCCGACGCGGCTACTCTTACCGGTTTTAACCCCACCGATCTTACCGGGGCTGATCTTCAGCGCGCTCAAGTTACTTTTGAATCTCAGGATAGAAGTCCTGCAGTCTCTCTTACTTTTAAAGAATCGGGGAAAAATAAATTTTCAAAGCTTACCAAAGATAACATCGGAAAACCAATTGCCATTCTTTTGGATGGATATCCTATTACCATGCCGACAGTTCAGGCAGAAATTGATAGCGGCAGCGCTGTGATCACCGGAAAATTTACTACCGATGAGGCCAAAGCTCTATCTGTCCAACTAAACGCCGGTGCTCTTCCGGTTCCGGTAACTATTATCAGTCAGAAAAACATTCCGGCTACGCTCGGTGCGGATTCAATCAAAAAAAGCATCACCGCAGGAGCCATTGGTCTTTCCATGGTTATCTTCTTTATGATCGCCTACTACGGTAAGATGGGTTTTATAGCCTCTATCGGTCTTGTTCTGTATGGTGTTTTCACTCTGACTCTTTACAAACTCATTCCGGTTGTTTTGAGTCTTCCGGGAATCGCCGGTTTTCTTCTCTCGGTCGGTATGGCGGTAGACAGCAACATTCTGGTTTTTGAAAGATATAAGGAAGAAATTAGAGCCGGGAGAGACTGGCGTGTGGCTCTGGAGCTGGCCTTTGGTAGAGCCTGGGACTCCATCAAAGATGCAAACACAGCCACCATTATCACCGGCTTAATCCTTTTCAACCCCCTTGATTGGAGTTTTTTAAATACTTCAGGTTCTGTTAGGGGCTTTGCTCTTACCTTAATTCTCGGCATTTTTATCTCACTTTTTACTGGAATCGTCGTCACCAGGAATCTCCTCCGCCTCTTCTTCAAAGGCAAGACCAATATACAGAACAAATAATATCTGTCATTCCGGACTTGATCCGGAATCTATACAAATAAATACAACTGAAAAAAATGAACTGGATGAGACACATTTCGATATACTTCTTTCTTTCTGCTCTAATAATCATTCCTGGAATTTATTCCTTAGCCAGATATGGCGTCAAGCCCTCCATTGAGTTTACCGGCGGCTCGCGTTTCACCCTGATTTCGGTAAAATCGCCTGCCGACACCATCCTTCAATCTTTCAAAGAATATGCCCCAATTTTGGAAAGTTTCGACGATACCGGTCTCACCATCAAATCTAAAGAAATTTCTCAAGAAACGGTCCAAAAAAATCTTGACTTATTAAAAACAACCAATCCGGAAATACAGCTTACAAATTTCGAAACCATCGGCCCGGCATTGGGCAAAGAGACCATCAAGAAAACAGTCAACGCCCTAATTATTGCCTCAGTTCTCCTTCTGGCATATATTAGTTTGGCCTTTAAGCAATTAAAGTATGGAATTTGCGCTGTTTTAGCTATGTTTCACGATACGATAGTTCTTCTTGGATCTTTCTCACTACTTGGACATTTTTGGGGAGTTGAGGTTGATCTTTTATTCGTTACAGCCGTCCTGACAATTCTATCTTTTTCTGTTCACGACACTATCGTTGTCTACGATCGCATTCGGGAGCTAAGTCACAAAAACAAAAATGTTGACTACGTTTCTTTGATAAACCAAGCGGTTACCGAAACTATGGCCAGATCCTTAAATAATTCTCTGACCATCATTTTTATGCTCCTAGCCATGTTTTTGATGGGAGGTGAAACCACCAAATACTTTTCACTAGCTCTACTCATCGGCACTATTACCGGCACGTACTCCTCTACTTTTACTGCAGCACCGCTCCTAGTCGTCTGGGATAAGTATTTTGGAAGCAATAAATAGTTTGGTATCGCACCTATGATTGAGAAAAGTACCGACATCTCCAAAATTCTTTATTTCCTTGGCACAGCTCGGCAAATGGAAACGACGTATCGCTTTACCCCAAAGCCAAATGGCAGTTTCGAAAGCGACGCTGAACATTCCTGGTCAGTTGCTCTCATTTGTATGTTGGTTGCAACTAGAATCGAAGAAGAGTTGGAGGTCAAGATAGATCAGCTAAAAATGCTTCGCATGGCCATTGTTCACGATTTAGCCGAAATTGTTACCGGCGATACTAAAACCTGGGACGACGCAGCCCGTATCGATAAAGAGGAGAAAGAAAGAACTGCCATGAATGATCTATTTGATAAATTGCCAAATGATCTGACTGAAGATCTTTTGAATTTGTGGGAAGAGTGTGAAAAGAGAGAATCAATAGAGGCCATGATTGTCAAATCGGTTGATCGTCTCGACCCGGTTATTCATCGTACTGTCTTTAATTTGGGCTGGGACAATGTCGAGGATGAACACGCTACCTCAGTAGCTTTAGATAGTCGACAGCTTCCGCGCCACTCTTTTTCCAAAATCCTAACCTCCATTTACACTCAAGTCCGAGACGAGGCTATTTCCAAGCATTTGTTCAAGAAGTAATTTGTTTCCACTCTTTTTTTCGAGAATCGAACATTAATTCTCTAAGTAAACAGCGAAACAAAATATGGCCGTTTTGGGGTTTTTGAGGCAAATGGTGAAACCATCCCCACTAAGTAAGGTAACTCCCGTCCTTTATCGCCGGGCAAATCACAGCCCAAACCACCCACCCAAATATCAGGATGCACCCTAAATGCCGTCACCAAATTGGGAATTTGTATCGGATGTTCGCCTGTCTTAGATACATAGGCAAAAGTAGAGTACTCTGGGTAGTCTAATCTTCTGTGAACTTCTGCACTGACGACATCGATCATTCTATTAATTTCTAACATAGCCGCTAACACGGTCTCTTGTGAATCTACTACACACTCTGTAAAAACGACATGCTTTGTCGTACCATCAATCGAGATAATTCTTGTGATATCGGGAGGGGTAAGGCATACAGGGCTTTGAAGACGGCTAGTATCATTCTTGTAATAGGACATTTGCATAGGATTCATCTTTATTCCCAGATGGTCGGTTAATTCCTTACCCAGCCGAAAGCCACTCCGGAGAATTGGGATCACCGTCATCTTTTGAGGGTCAGGAAACACTTCGATAAAGATTTTCCGAAGTTCCTTAAGTCCGGCCTTACACTCCTCCTCGGATATAATGGTAATAGCACTTTCTGGGGATCTCGCAGTTTCAATATAGTTCATACATTTTATTTATACTCCACCCAACCACTAATATACCCTTCTCAGTCAATGATTTTTATTTTTTTGAAGTTTTCAAGCAATCTTCTGTTATCAGTGAACCGAAAACACGTTATTCCTAGGAGCCTTGCACCCATTAGATACGAATCCGAATCATCCACCATAACACTATCAAGTGCCGAAACACCCAATTTCGTTAAGGCAAGTTTGTAGATTTCTGGATCTGGCTTTAGCAATCCGACTTCGGATGAAATAATTATTTCATCAAATAACGATGTGATATCTTCCCCAAAATATTGATTTATTTTCTCTCTCATTATCAAACCGGAAGTATTCGATATTATCGCTGTTTTAATTCCTCTACCTCTAATTTTTTTGACAACTTGAATCAGTTCTCTGTTCGGGACGGCTGCCGTCCACCCATTACCGACAAATTTCCAAAACTGTTCATCACTCCATCCATTTTCCTTTTTAATTAATTCTTTTTCTGCTTCATCGTTTAGAGAAACTCCCATTCGTTTGAAAAATTTATGCTCAAACTCCGGGGCTTGATATCCGGGTTTATCCAAGATCAATACATCGTTCAAGTCAAAAATAACTGCTTTAATTTGATTCATTACCTATTCTACTCCAAGTTTCTTTCACTTCGAATCAGGAAAAAAATCCCGAAAAAAGTACTCCGAAAACACTTGTCATAATAGTATGATGATTTGTGACCGAAAACCTACCTAGGAGAAAGTCTATTAGATTACCAGGTTTCGATTATTCTCAAAGTGGTGTATATTTTGTTACTATCTGTACGCACAAACATGAATGTATTTTTGGAGAGATTGTTGACGGCGTAATGGTCTTGAATGACCTTGGAGAAAGAGTTAGTCAGAAGATTCAAGAAATGCCACAATATTACAATGTTGAGATTGGATCATATAGTGTAATGCCAAATCACATTCATTTCATCTTAGTTATCGGGTCGACGCGGGGGTCGACCCCTACGATTGGTGAATATGTAAAAAGATTGAAGACAATCACATCAAACAAACACCAATTCTGGCAACGCAATTACTACGAACATATTGTTCGTAATGAATCTGATAATAATCGAATCACGGAATACATTAAAAACAATCCATTAAATTGGGAAAATGATAAATTGTATTCCCCGTAGGGGCAGGCCCCCGCGCCTGCCCGTATAAATCACCCACAATCAAACCATCATTCCGTAGGGGCAGGCCCCCGCGCCTGCCCGTATAAATCACCCACAATCAAACCATCATTCCGTAGGGGCAGGCCCCCGCGCCTGCCCGTTAATTAATCATGATTAATTACCCATTTCCACAATCCTCTTCAGCAGATACTCTCTATCATTCTTCCCGGTGTCTTCCAGCACCTCATCGAATAATTCCTTCAGTACTTTCCCGATTATTGGCCCGGGAGACACCCCAAGAACTTCCATTACATCACGCCCATTCACCACCATGTCATTTATCTCCATGGGCTCAAAAAGTTGCTCGCCAATTCTCTTTTGCAGTTCCAAAAATCTCCAGCTGGTGGTCTTTGCCCCACTTCCTTTGCGGTCGGCAATCCGTAACATCACCATGTCGTTGATGTTTTCCTTTCCTACTTTTCTGATTAATCTTCGAATCGCGGCATCAGTCATTTCCGGCTGATAGGCGAACATGTGCCATCTAACCAAGATTTCGATTTTTTCTATTTGTTTGCGGTTAAACTTTAGTCTTTCCGTGATCTCTTTTACCATTCTCGCTCCAATCACTTCATGTCCATAAAAGGTCACCATTCCCTTCGTCGGCTGAGTATATCCACAATTGACACAAGTGGTCGTTTCCTCTGCCAGGTCTCGGTACATCTTGGCACACTTGCGGCACTTAAATCGTTGGCTTCTTGGTTTACCAATATCGTGTGCAAATGTGGCAAAGCGGACTATTGGATCGGTTGAGGGGCATTCTTGAAGAGCTTCCATCATATGGTCCAAAACAGTCAATTGGTGATGTCCTCCTTGAATTACCCCACGCCCCTCAAGCACTTCCGGTATAAAGTGATCCATTAGTCCGGTTGAGACCAATAGTCGGACACCGTCTGCCGGATAATTGGACCCTAGAATTCTCAAAAACTCTTCGCGAACTCTTTCTTTACTAATCTTTTCCAAGAGTTCCGCTTTTTCTCCCATAGCGATCAATGTTTTTTCTTCAATCGAAAAACCTAATTTGGCCGCAAATCTTATCGCTCGCATCATTCTCAAAGCGTCTTCGTTAAAACGAATTCTCGGATCTCCAACGGCTCTAATCAAGCCATTCTCAAAATCCATTAACCCATCCACCATATCGATCAGTTCAAACCGTTTGTTTTTGATTCCTATCACTATCGCATTTATCGTAAAGTCTCTTCTGGTTACATCCTCATCCAAAGTTTTTCCCCAAGACACATTATCTGGCCGCCGATAATCGGAATACTCTTTTTCGGATCGATATGTAGTCACCTCATATAGCTCCTCTATACCTTTTACCATTACATTAAAAGACACCGTCCCAAAATCATTGTTACAAAATGGACTGTGCATCTTCAATACCTCCAAACTCTGTTCCGGCGTGGCATTCGTCGTGAGGTCACAGTTTTCCGGAACTTTTCCCAATATTAAATTCCTCACACCCCCACCCACCAAATAAATCTCATAACCGGCCTCTCGGTATTCATCAAATGTTTTCTTTAGTGGGTCTGGAATTAGCGCAGTTTCGTCCGGAAGTAGTTGCCTTGTATACACGAATAAATTTTATCACGCACTTGAGGTAAAATAGCCCTGTGGAACTTACCTACGACAATCTTCTGGTCGAAGCAAATACCCATCGAAACGACATCGATAAAAATCATCTAAGAATGGTTTTTGATTATGCTAATGAAAAGCATCTTGGCCAACTGAGAAAAACAGGCGACCCCTACATTACCCACTCACTAAACATCGCTCACACCCTTGCTGGCTGGGGACTGGACCAAACCAGTATCGAAGCCGGGCTTTTGCACGATCTTCCGGAGATGAGTGGCATCTCAATTGAAGAAATTGAGAAAAAATTTGGAGTGGAGTTGGCCGATCTTGTCGATGGGGTCAATTTGGTCGGGCAGGTGAGACTTAGGGGAAGCAGGGATATGGAATTTCTTGAAAATCTGAGAAAAATGTTTGTCCATATGGCAAAGGATCTCAGGGCAGTATTGATCAGGTTAGCCGATCGTAGGCATAACATACTCACTTTATATGGTTTACCAATTATCAAACAAAGACCGATTGCACTGGAAACACTTGAAATATACGTCCCCTTAGCGGAGAGAATGGGTATGGGAAAACTCAAGAGTGAATTAGAAGATTTAACCTTTCCCTATGTTTATCCCGAAGAATACAAATGGGTAACAGAAATTGCCGGTCCTCATTTCAAACACTCAATCGAAAATGTTCCCGAATCGATCAATAGGATCCGTCTGCAAATGTCGAAACATGGAATTGTCGCTCAAATCGACGGTCGACCCAAACATAAATATAGTCTCTATCGGAAGTTAATGCGGCCGGAAATAAATCAAGACATAGGGAAAATTCATGATTTGATCGCAGTAAGGATAATCACAAAAGATGCCGCTTCATGTTATTCCGCTCTCGGAGTCCTCCATCAATACTGGAAGCCAGTACCCTTTTTGGGCATCTCCGATTTTATCGCCCAGCCGAAGCCGAACGGCTATCAATCGATACACACCAAAGTATTCGACCATCGCGGCAACATTATTGAAATACAAATTCGCTCGGAAGAGATGCATGTACAGGCTGAATTTGGCCCAGCCGCCCACTTTGCATATTCTATTGCGAAATCCTCTGGCGCATCAACTGATAAACTCGAGGAAGGCACCTCTTTCAAGGTTGGAAACAAATTTGATTGGGTCAAGCAACTTGTGGGGTGGAAAGACCAAATGTTTTCCGAGAAAGAGGCGATTAAAGACTTCAGCCTTGATGCTCTTTCTCATCATATATATGTCTTTTCCCCAAAAGGAGATGTTTATGACCTTCCGGAAAACTCCACCCCCGTAGACTATGCTTTCAATGTCCATTCCAGTCTTGGGTTTTTTATCCAGACAGCCAAAATAAATGATCGTATCGCCACTGTTGATGCCAAGCTAAAAAGTGGAGACGTTGTTGAGATTATCAAAACAAAAAAATCCAAATCACCTAATAAAAATTGGTTGCGTTTTGTCAAAACACATAAGGCCAAACTTGAGATAAAAAAGGCGCTTGAGAAAGTTGGCGGGGTATAAAATGGACTAGCCTAATGAAAAAAAGTAAATATTATGATCGTCATTGCGACCTGCCCGCAAATGCTGCGCATCAAGCGCTGCAGGCGGGGGAGACTCGGCGTGGCAATCTATACAGATTGTTTATCGATATTTTCTCCATCACCGGCATCTGTCTTTTTTTTGTGTTTTCACCGGTTCTTGGGAAAGTCCCAGGCCCCTCTCAACCAATGGTCAAAGCGGCTTTTGTTTCGGAAGTAAAGTTGCCTCTGCTGACTGGGATCTCTCCGCCCGAACTGACTGCTCAGGGAGTCTTTGTTATGGACATGGAGTCCGGGTCCATACTATATGACAAAAATCCCCATCTATCCCTGGAACCTGCCTCGTTGACCAAGATTATGACTTCTCTAATAGCCATGGATTTTTTCCCTGATGATATGGTTCTGAAAGTGATACATGGTCAAGAATCTCTAGGAAACACCGCCGATTTGATCAAGGGTGACGAATTGACAGCATCAGATATGTTTTATGCCCTTCTTGTTCCTTCGGGAAATGATGCGGCTGTCACTCTGGCAGAGAACTACCCCGGGGGCTATCGGATTTTCTTGGAAAAGATGAATCAAAAGGTGGCTGAACTTGGCTTAAAGAATACTCATTTTGTGAACGTCTCCGGTATCGAAAGTCCCGATCATTACACCTCTGCCTACGACATTGCCATGATCGCCAGAAATGCCCTCGCCAGACAGCGTTTTGCCTCCATCGTTTCTACCAAGAGTATTACCATCCGGAGTCTAAAAGGACATCTTTATCCTCTTACTTCCACTAATATACTTCTCGGCCAGCCCGGTATACTCGGCGTCAAGACCGGATGGACTCCGGAGGCTGGTGAGTGTTTGGTAGTTTTAGCAGAGAGGGACGGTCACAAAATTCTCCTTAGTCTGTTGAACAGTAAAGACCGTTTCGGCGAGGGGGAAAAATTAGTCAACTGGGCCTTCTCCAACTTCACCTGGCAGTAAATCACAAGATATCCCATAGCAGTTGTAATTTTCGGTGATCTAAGATATAATACCAGTATTCGTTCTTGAAAAATCTACGTCATGAGGAGGTTACCTGTGTCCAAAACTTTCAGAGGTCATGGTATTTTTGCTATGGTAATCAATGTCTCTTTGGCTCTCATTCCCCTAGCCTATATCAAACTAATTGAATGGTATCTTTTTCTTGGCATCATGCCTATGGTTTGGGTTTTAGCCATTTTATTAGTTTGGACATTACCACATCCGACCTACTTATTCTTCGAGCTCAAACATCTCATCCACAATCCCAGCATTATTGTGCCTCGGGACGTAACGGCCGTTATTGTATTTGGATTGTTGAGTCTGCTGGGACTTGGACTACAAATCCTGACAAACGTGTCTCTTCTGGGATTGATTGGTCCAACAAACAAACTTGTGATTGTTCTGAGTTTATCTTTTTTTGCCTCCATAGGCGGATGTTTGGGTCTCACCGATCTAGTATGGATAGCTGGACTCTGGCCGCCTTTTATGCTTGAACATCTACAAAAAGTGGTGAACAACAATAAACTTATCGCTTTGTGTTTGGGAACCACCTTACTACTATTTTTTCTAACAATGTTCTTTGCGTAATGAAAACCATTTACATCGCTCCCAACCTGGGAGCGATTTTATTTCTTCTCTATCCACTCATTTCTCACTGCTGACACGTAAGCCGTGAATCCCTGGTCGCCCAGGAATACATAAATTGGCATGGCATACTTTTGATTCTCATTTGAATCGTAGTACCCCAAGAAGACTCTTCGAATCTTAATCTCACCAGTTCTCGGACCAATTGGTGTTACAAATCCACCACCGTTCGCAAGTTCACTCCAAGCCTCTTCTCCGGTTTTTACAGGATATGTTGAATTTTTGACGTAATCTATGTCAGTGTATTCATAATCCATATAGACAATTTTTTCGTTTTGGATCTTCGATCCGCTTACAACTACGCGGATTAACCCCTTACTCGGATCCGTTCTGTAAAACGGGTAACTTGCCATGATTTCTTTTGATTTGCTGTTCGGGTCAATCTCATCAATATTTTTTCTAAACAGATCTAATTGCACAAAATCGGCATCGGATAGGGAAAGAGCGGAAACCAATTTTGCTGCGTCGTTTTTTAAATACGTCACTTTCTCAACTCCGACTGCATCATCGTTCAAGAGACCGATTCTCTTTATGTAGTTCTCCGTCTCCGTTATCACTTGTTTATCGGACAGGAAATTACCCATGGAAGCGAGTGCCGGATTGTTTTGCCACTGGCGTGAAAGAACAAAGTGTCCGGAAATAATATTCATTTCTAGCTTCGAGCCAAGCTGATCTTGGCTTGTCCAGATATAATCTATCTCGGTTGGTTGAAACGGTTTAAAAAGGAAACCCAAGGCGGTAGCCGTGTCCACTGCCGTATCTGCATCAGCAAAACCACTTCGTTTGGTGGGAGCCCAGTAGACCCTCATACGATCCGGGAAGGCAGGTATTGCCCCTGTAGGAAGTTCCAAAGACATCTTTGGACGGTCTTTACTTCCAGGGAAATTCACTCCAGGCAAAATTCCAAAGCTTGCACCTGCCGGAGGAGGTGGAGGGGGATTAAGTAGCTTGTAATAATTTAGAGCGGCCACGCCAATATACCAGAGTATCGTGATCCCTACGAACCCAATCACTCCCCATTTAATTGCTTTTCTTGCCACCACAGAAGCTTCGGTTAGTGTAGCCATAGTCTTAATAAAGTATACTATCCATATGATCGATGCGCACGTCAGAACTAGATATGCTCCTTCACCAACCGGTGTTCCCCACGTTGGGAATACTCGCACAGCACTTTTTGATTACCTTTTGGCCAAAAAATATGGTGGGGAATTCATTCTTCGTATCGAAGATACCGATCAAGATCGCTTTGTTCCCGGATCTACTGAAAAGATCTATCAAATCTGCGATCTCCTCGGGCTAGTCCGTGACGAGGACCCAGTGTCCGGTGGTGCGTATGGCTCTTATGTTCAATCCGAGAGACTGGAGATTTATCAGAAATACGCCCAACTTCTTGTCGATATCGACGCCGCTTATCCCTGTTTTTGTTCTGAGGAAAGATTAAAGTCGCTCCATGAAAAAGATAAGTTTGCCAAATACGACCGTCTTTGTCGAAAACTTTCCAAAGAAGAAGTTCAAAAGAAAATTCTCGCGGGCGAACAGTACGTCTTGCGAGTCAAGTTTCCCGAGGCAGGTTTTACCACTTGGCATGATCTCGTCCAAGGAAAACTAAGTCTACCCAACAACGAATGTGATGACAAGGTTTTGATGAAAACGAGCGGTATCCCCACATATCATCTGGCCGTGGTTATTGATGATCATTTAATGAAAATTAGCCATGTGCTTCGAGGAGTAGAGTGGATGGTTTCTACTCCGGTCCAACTATTTTTATTCGAAGCTCTGGGGTGGGAACCACCAATCTTTGCTCATGTTCCTTTGCTTTTGGGTCCCGATAGAAGTAAGCTCGCCAAGCGACACGGTGCCAAATCGGTCCTTGGTTATGTTGACGACGGATATTTACCCGAAGCGATTGACAACTTCCTCTTTTACCTCGGTTTTTCTTACAAAGACAACTCGGAACTGTTGACCCTGGATCAGATGATCGATATCTTCGACGAAAAAAGAATTCAAAGACAAAATGCCATCTTCGATATTCAACGCTTAAATTATCTCAACAGCCAATGGATCAAAAAAATGCCCACCGAAGATTTATTTCTAAGATTAAACGCCTTTATACCATCAGAATGGAATGATGAGAAGGTCAAGCAAATTCTGATCTTAGTCAAGGAGAGGATGTTTACTTTGAGGGATTTTTCTCCGGCGGCGGAATATTTCTTCACGGCTCCTGCAGTCAATCTCCAATCCGTCTTGGATCAATCCGGCCATACAGAAGATGAAACCAAAGCTTGGTTTAAAACCGCAATTTCCGTTATCAATAAATTGATCGTCCTTCCCACGCCCCCCGTCATTGCGAGGAGCGAAAGCGACGCGGCAATCCATCCGGGAAATTCATTCTCTTCAGAAAATCTCCATTTGGAGTTAGCCAAAGCCCAAGTCACTTCCGGCTTTACTCCCAAAGAAGCTTTTATGTCCCTTCGAGTTGCAATCTCCGGTCGTTCCGTTACTCCACCCCTCTTCGACTGCATGGCAATTTTAGGTAAGGAAGAAACCCTCAAGAGATTATCCTCCGTTTTTTCTTGATCTTATGGCCACCACCAACCTACTTAAGTCGATTGAAAAGCTAGAAAAAAGGTCAAATACACTTAGAAACAAACTTCTCCGGCATTCTGCATCTAAGAAATTTTTTACAAAATCGAATTTAATTGCCTATCATCTCCGGCAAAGATCAGGTCAGATTCTCGCCGGCGCCGGGCTGATTGGGGCAATACTCACTATGCCGGCTCCTCCGAGCTTATCCGTCAGTAGTACTATACCCGGTTCTACACAATCCCAGCCGCTGGAGAATAAGCTCACTGTCAGACAAAAATTGATGACTGGTTTGCAGGAACTCTTGCCCCATCAACCGACCAAACTTACTCCGGAATCGGCCGAAAAAGTTGAGAAGGTTATCTTTGAAAACACCGGTATCACCGCCAAAGCGGTTTTAGAAGATCAATCTCTCAATCACCAGCTGGGTTACATCGGTTTCGAACAGCACCTATTTCGTTTTCCCGGCGATTCTTTGGCTCAGCACGACGAGATTCAGGAGGCCGGCATTGCACCAGGTCGGGGTGCATTTGGTTACTTCGCCAAAGACTCCGGTAGTTTTACTACCCGGGAATACCAGAGAGAGAAATATTATTGTGTAGTTCAAACCTTATATCTCGAAAGTTGGAATCGCGACCACCGATTTCTGAAAGATTGGTATGCTTTTCGCAAAATGATCGTGGTGAATCCTGTGAACGGTTTGGCTGTCGTTTGCGACATTGGGGACGCTGGTCCGGCCGACTGGACGGGTAAACAATTTGGCGGTTCTCCGGAAACTATGCAATACTTGGATTTAAACAAGGGTCCACGGAAAGGTCTGGTTCTCATGCTTTTTGTCGACGATCCGGATAACAAAATACCCTTGGGTCCGGTAAATAATTAAACATGGCTATTCTTTTTTACGACCATCTCGTCACCACATCCGAAATTGACGGACTATTGGCTGAGATCGACGAAGCAGAAAACCAAAAAGGTAAGACCATTCAGCTCATCGATGACATTATTTTTCAGGGTATCATTAGTTTGATTTTGGAAAAACTGGAGCCGCATCACCACCATGTCTTTCTAACTATCGTTCACGAAAGACCTTACGACCCTGAGATAATTTCTTATTTAAAGGAGCATGCCGGCTCTGATATCGAGGAGGAAATTCGGAGAGAAGCAGACAAGTTAGTCAAAATGATTATTCACGACCTTCAATCTGAAGACGAAATGTGATACTCTAATTAATATGCAAGACGAAAAATGCCCCAAATGCGGCTCACCTCTCGGAGAAATAGTCGAGACACCTTCAGGAAAAAGACTTCAGCGTTGTTCCACCGGTAGCTGGAACAAAGAAACCAAGAAGTCCGAAGGCTGCGACTACGTTAAGTGGCTGGAAGTCGAACCACAAACCCTAGACGAAAAATGCCCCAAGTGTGGCTCTCCCCTCATTCTTCAGGTCACCCGTTTTGGAAAAAAGATGAAAAAATGCAGCACCAACGTTTGGAACAAAGAAACTAAGTCTTCCGAAGGTTGCGATTATGTTGAATGGATCAATGGCACCACCGAGAAGCTCGACGAAAAATGCCCCCAGTGTGGTGAGCCCCTAGTTTTATTTACCACCACTGCCGGGAAACGCCTCAAAAAATGTTCTACTTCTGGCTGGGATCGGGAGGCAAAAAAAGCCACCGGTTGTGACTATGTCCAGTGGCTCAAGGGCAACTTTAATCCTCCGGCCAACGGAGAAGAATTCCTTCCCCCAGAAGATATTTTCTAAATGACAAAACCACCTATCGGTGCAACAATGAAGTAGTGAAAAAAATACCTAGTAATTTCCTTGATCGGCTCTCCCAAAAGGTAACCTACTATATTGGTACCAATACCTCTATCCTGATTCACACCTTTCTTTTTGCCGGCATCTTCTCCCTACGATTTTTTGGTTCTTCGACCGAAGAAATACTCCTGATTCTTACCACGGCGGTCTCCTTGGAAGCCATCTATCTCGCTATTTTTATTCAGATGACCGTCAACCGTACCACCGAGAGTCTTGCCGGAGTCGAGCGCGACATCGATGATATTCAGGAAGATATCGACGACATTCAGGAAGATGTCAGTGAGGATACTACCGATGACGTGGACATGGTCTCTGTGCTCAAAGACATGGAGCTGAGGCTACGGGAGCTCCAAAAGGACATTTCCACCCTCCAGAAACAAAGTAAAAGTTGACTTGTCTGTGCCTATAGGATAGAATCTCCCTATTCTAAGGTTCCTTGATAATCGAGCCTATTTGGAGGTCATTGTGAGAAACATCAGGTATTTTGTCATTATCGCAGTATTATTCTTTACGTTAGCCTGTGGTGTCGAGACCACCCTGGGAGACTGGCTCGAACAAGGCGAAATCACCTTTGTGGAACCAATCTCAGGAAAGGTTTTCCATGATGCCAACACCGGTGCCTTAAGCATTGGCAACGTCACTATCGCATCCAGCTTTGATGATGTCAAAGAGGTGACTTTGTGCACAGGAGGCTATTGCTGGATCTGTTATGTCCAAAAAGGGAACAATCCCTGCCCTGGAGGCCAGCTTCAGACCCCGGGTGACCACGTTATCCGAGCTGAGACAACCAAACGCGACGGCTCAATTGTTTCTACTGAGACCAGCGTGGCCTGGGTGCCATACTCGTCAGTAGACATAATGGTGGCAAATCTCTTTGGATCATCCGATCCTACGGCTGGCTATTATTTGCTGGGGGGGATTGTCATCGTCAGTTTGGTAATCACTCTCTCCATCAAGGGTGGCAAACTAGGAGCTGTGTTCGCCTTTATCGCCTGCATGGTCATTCTGGCACTCTTCTTTCTTCAGTCTGGAGCCACCGGACCCGCACTTGCCGTTGCTCAGGGCCTATTTGGGGTGGTCGGTGGAGCTTTTGTAGTTTTCATCATTTACACCTGGATAACTCATGGTGGTTCACTCCACGTCGGTCCTTATGTGGATTACACCGATGGGAACAAAAGAGTTCGCATCGGCGAGGCATTTTCTCTTGGACCGGAAGCCAGCGCTCCCAATTTGCCTAAAATGGGGGAAGCCGCTGCCAGAATGATTTCTGCCGGAGACCCACGTTTTATTCCGGGTGGAAATCAGCCGGTCCTTGAAGCGAACCTTGAGGAAGACTTTCCCTTGCTCGAACCAAGGCCATAAAAAATAGAACCAAGCCCTTCGCTTTAAAACGAGGGGCTTTTTCTTACCAATTTTCTCGGATATGAGCCATGGCAAACTTCAAGTCTCCCTTGACTTTTTTTCTGGGATTAAAGATTCCTTGGGGGTCAAAAATATTTTTGACCTGCTCAAACAACTTCACCATTTCTTCTCCAAACATCTGAGTTAGATAGGGTGTTCTGATTAGTCCATCATTATGCTCTCCGGTAATCGATCCACCATTCTGGGTGATTATTTTGTAGACCTCCTTGGCAATCTGGGGAATTGCCTCTCGGACGGCTGGATTCTTGATGTCCACTATCGGGATAATATGGAAGTTACCCTCACCTACATGACCAGCCACTGTAAATATGAACTCAGGATGCTTGCTCAAAATGCCGGTAATTTGGGGGATTACTGTTTGAATTTTTTGCGGGTCGATGACAAAGTCGTCAATAAACGGTGCCGTATGTTTGGCTCGGATTTTATGGCGTAACAAGTTGAAGCTTTCTCTCCGCACTAGCCAATATTTTTTCTCCTGATCCCCAATCGCTACCTGGGTTTTTAGCTGCAGCGGTTCGAGTTCCTTCATTAGTTTTGCCACTTTGGTCTTTAGCTCGTCAGGGTCATTGCTAGTAAAGTCCACTTGTAAAAACAATTTAGGCAACTTTCCCATAAACATCATTAGGAAAGCTGGTAAAAAAGCTATTCCGGCCTGTACCATCCCCCAAACCCCTAGTTGTTTAGCGAATTCAGGGAAGAAACGCAGAGCTAACTTAAGAGTGTTATCGTCGTATGACTCAAAGCTTTCCGGTCCTAGCGGCAGAATCATGTTTATTATTCGACCCAGATTATTTAGATCGGGCAGAAAAATCACCACCATCTCCCTGTATTTAGTTGTTGGTACCAGGCCAATCTCAGCTGAGAGCATCATTCCCAGGGTTCCTTGGGCCCCCACCCACAGTTTGGTCAAGTCAAAAATATCCGTTGCTTCATTCCAAATATTCCACAGATCATAGCCAGCTGAGTTTTTATGTACTGTTGGTTTAGCCTTTTGGATCAGAGTTTTATTCTTTGAAACCAGCTCAAAAATCTTCCGGTATATTCCTCCCTCAAAATCTTTTTGAGACATCTTTACTTTTAATCCGTCTTCATCCAGAGGTTTAAATTCATATGTCTTTCCGTCTGACAACACCACCTCAACCTTTTTAACGTAATCTTCTGTCTTACCGTACTTCAAGCTTTTTTCCCCTCCGGAATTATTATTGACAATGCCACCCATGGCACAAATCGATTTTGAAGCAGGATAAGAAGGAAAAATTAAACCCTGGGCCAATGTTTTTTCCTCAAAGTCTCGGTAAAACACGCCCGGTTCCGTCGTTGCCACTCCCTGGTTTATCGTTGGTACATGGTTAAAATACCGCGAAAACTCTACGATGATCGAATCGTTCAGTGGCCCACCAGACATGTCCGTACCGGCCGACCGGCCTGTCAAAGACAGATTTGGCCTTCTATTTTTATTTTCCCGTACGAAATTAACCAAACTTTCCACATCTCTTTTGTTTTTCGGAAACACCACCACTTCTGGTTTTACTTCAAAGAGACTGGCGTCATGACTATACTTGTTAATTGTTCGAAAACTATTTTCCACATCTCCATCGATCACCTTATTGAGCTGATCAACTAAGTTTTTGTTCATTTATTTGCGTGAGATTACCTTTCTAACCGCCGCCTTTATCGCCTCTTTCCCCATTCCATACTTTTCCATTATATCTTTCGGACTTCCAGACTCGGCAAAGGTATTTTGCAGTCCGATAAACTCCATCGGGGCTGGTCTTTTAAGTGCCAGTAGTTCGGCGATGGCACCTCCCAGTCCACCCGTCACTTGATGATCTTCCACACTGACGGCGCAACCTGTTTTTTCAATGAGATCAAGCACTCCTTCAGAGTCCAATGGTTTGATGCAGGCGGTATTAACTACCAATACATTTATTCCTTCGCTTTCCAGTTCTTTTCCAGCCAGCATGGCGTGATAAAGCATGTGTCCTGTGCCAAAGATGGTGCATTGTGGATTCTCGGTCACCCAAAAAGTCTGAATCTTTTTATCAAATGGAGTTTCTTCCGTGGTCATTACCATCGATTTATCTCGGCTAAACCGGAGGTACACCGGACCATCAATATCAGCCGACAAGATGGTCGCTCTTTTGCTCTCATGAATGTCACAAGGAACTATCACCTCAATATCTGGCCAGCACCGTGTGATCGCGATATCCTCCGTCGCCTGATGGGTGGCCCCATCCGGTCCGGTCATAATTCCGCTATGATGTCCGGCTATTTTTACATTTGAATGGTTATAGACAATGGTTGTCCGAATAGTTTCCCAATTCTTTCCTGGTGAAAAAGTAGCATATGAAGACATAAAGGGAATTTTTTTGCTGACGCCTAGGCCGGCCGCGATCGCCGCCATATTTTGCTCGGCCACTCCGCACTCAATAAATCTTTCCGGAAATTTTTTGGAGAATTCTTCAGTTCTGGTGGACTCATTGAGATCAGCTGTCAGGACTACCACTGCTGGATTGGTTTCTCCCAAATATACCAGTCCGGTTCCAAAGCCGTCTCTCGTGGCCTTCATCTCGGCATCTTCATCGAACACTTTTTGATTAAGTTTCAAGTCTGGGTTAAGCATGTTCTTTATTGATGTTCACTTTCTATCTTACCTTGTAATGTCCTTAGATCAGCCAAAGCTATTTTTCCCTGTTCTCCTTTTGCCGGTGAGCCGGACACTTCGCCAACGTCTGGAGGAGCTCCGTGCCACAAGTAGTTATTTTCCATGAAACTGACACCTTTACCTGGTATGGTATGAGCAATAATCACCGTTGGTTTATTAAAAATTGCCTTGGCCTCACGGACTGCATCTACGAAAGTTCTGATATTGTTTCCATCGACCTCCAAGACGTGCCATCCAAAAGCTTCATATTTCTCTCGTAGAGGTTCGAGGGGCATAATGTCTTCGGTGAAGCCATCGATCTGGATATTATTTCTGTCGATAATTACAGTCAGGTTGTTAATTTTATTTTTCCCTGCAAACATGATTGCCTCCCAGGTATTTCCCTCTTGGTGTTCGCCGTCGGAAGTAATGCAGTAGATGTAGTGATTTTTGTGATCCAGTTTAGCGGCTAGAGCGTATCCAATGGACTGTGATAACCCTTCCCCGAGCGGTCCTGAAGTGGTTTCCACACCATCCAAAGCCGTCCGGTGCGGGTGTCCCTGAAGTCTGGAGTTAATTTTTCGAAGTGTTTTTAATTCTTCAATCGGGAAGTATCCGGCCATTGCCATGACCACGTAGCGGATCGGGCAGATATGCCCGTTGCTCAGAATTAGCCTGTCTCTATCCGGCTTGTGTGGGTCTTTAGGGTCATGGTTCAAAATGTGGAAGTAAAGCGCCACAAAAATATCTGCCATCCCCAGCGGACCGGCACTATGTCCTGACTTGGCCTCCAGGAGTGTTTCTATGACTAATTCTCTGGACTTAACGGCCTTTTCCTGTAAGTCAAATAATTTATCCTCCGTTAGTTCAATGTCTAGGTTATCTACTATCATATTTTTAATATCATCATCAGGTCAGTTACATTTGACCCTAATTTATCGGTTAAGATTCCGTCTCCAACCTTCTCAAAGAAGCCCGCACTATCGTCATTTTTCAGGAACTCTTGGGCATCAATATTCAGCTCTTTAGCTTTCACTCCAGTCTTTTTGTCCGCCATAGCTCCTCCAAAATGATAAAAGTCGATTCCGTCGGAATCAAACGATAATACCAGTGTATCATCCTCGATCGGCAAACTAGCCAAAACTAGTGCTTGGTTTCTACCACCCTTTCCTTTTCCGACCACTTTTATCGTAGTTTCACCTCCGGCCAGCAGAATTTTTCCGGGTGGTGTCTGCTCTATTAATTTCCTACCCATTATTCTGGTATCCCCTTGTATCTTGTCGGAAAAAATAAAGCTTTTAAAGCCCAGATTTTTGGCTTCCATATTCATCGCTTCCAAAGCCGTCATATTGCTCAGAACTATGACCTCATCCACATTTTCAAAGTACTCAGCCTCTTTCGGCAACTCCGTCAAGGACGATTCGGGTATATCAGATCGGCTTATTTCATATTTGTCTAAGATACTGAGGGCCTTTTTAATTGTCGAACCGTCTCTGACAGTAGGTCCAGAAGCGATCACGGCTAAGTCATTTCCGGGTACATCCGAGAATATCAAGTTTACTATCCTCGCTGGGAAAAGATGTTTGGCCAGACCTCCACCTTTAACCTTGGACAGATGTTTGCGGACCACATTGATTTCGGAGATCGTCGCTCCGGAGTTGATTAGTTTGGCGGATACTTCTCGCAGCTTTCCCATTGGTAGAGAATAGGGGGCTTCAAACAAAGCCGATCCTCCACCGCAGACTACTACTAGCACCAAATCTTTCTTGGTCATGCCTGCGGTTTCTCTCAGCACCTTTTCTGTAAAAGCCACGTTTTCTTCGGACGGTAGGGGATGGGTGCCAAGGGTAAAGAAGATCTTCTTGAATTTTTTTGCTACTGTGTCAATCACCCAGCCTTTGGTAAGTGAGTCCCCAAGTCGACTTTCCATGGAGCTCGAGACTTCGGCCGAACCCTTGCCAAATCCGATCAAGAATACTCTTTCAAACTTTGACAGTTTGATTCTTTTATTAGCTACTCTCAACACGCCATCTTTTAGGTGGATTTGCTCCTGAAGAACTTTCTCCGGTTGTATGGCCGCGAGCCCCGCCTCTAGGATTTTTAAGGCCGTCTTTCTCCTATCGGAAGTGGCCAAAGAGGAATAATTTTTTATCAAGCTCATTTATTTATTTCAGTTTATCACCATTTCCGGATCGGCTTGTCTTTCCAGATCTCACTTCACCACCTGGTCATGTTGTGATTTTAAGAATTTGTCGTAGTACTTGATAATCATTGGTATAGTTCTTGCATCTAGCAGTTGCTTGAGCCTCTCGTATTCATGATTATCTAGTGCTTTTCTTACTTCTGAGGCGGATTTTATCATTGGGTCACCGGATCGGCTAGCTGCGATCTTTGTCATAAACCTCGTGGCTAATATCGCTAGATCTTCCTTGCTCCCTCCATAAAAAATAAATCTAACTGACATACTTTTCTCCAACTTTTCTATTTCCGCCAACCACTGATCATTTGTACTGCCGTCAAAATAAACAAGCTCGGGGTTTATGTCCGGTAAGGGAATAATCGTCATCCCGGGGTAAATTTGCTTAATAATTTCCCGTCTCTGTTCATAAGAAAAAGGGGTTCGGTAGTTATACGAGTCAGACGATCCGATTATTATCAAACAATTTTCCAAACCTCTCTCTCTGATCATCGAATCAGCCTGAGCCTGATGGCCTTTATAAAACGGGGAAAACCGCCCCAGCAACACCCCTACTTCCTTCATTTGCTTTTAGCTAAGTTCATGATAGTGTATATTATACACCAGAATTTGCTAAAATAAGGGACTCCTTCTTTACTTTTGTCCAGGTTCTTAGTTCTCTTTCTCTCCTCATTGCCTCTCCTCTAGTTGGCATTTCTTCTGTGTAGACCAGTTCGACACAGTCAAAGCAACGTACATACTTGGCCGACCTTCCTGTTTTACTTTTGTGCTCTTTCAGTCTCCGTTCCAGATTATTCGTCTGTCCAATATATAATGTATTTGCCGACGTTCTCAAAATATAAACAAAATGGTTCATGGAAAAGTCTAGAACTGGAAGTTATCCAGTTGAGAGTTTATTTGTTGGTTAATTCCGTCCAGAGCCAGTTTTGCTATCCATATTGCTACAATCAGTGATACCACAGTTACTATTAGTGAAATCCATCCGATCATCCGAGTACTTTCTTCATCGGCTTTTATATATCGCATGGTCAGACCGATTCCTAACGGAGGCAACAAGACACTCAGTACAAAAAGCCAAACAATGCTCCAAGCTCCTGTCGATACCGGTTTATCATTTAATTTCTTCCCACAGTGGGGGCAGAAATAATCCTCATTAGTGACCGGAAGCGAGCAATGTTTGCATACCACTATTTCATTCTACCAGTCTGATGAAAATAGTATGATAATACTATTATGAAAAAACTACTGATCGGTTTAGTCATTCTATTCATTTTAGTAATTGCCGGTTTGAGTTATCTAGGGTTAATGCCTTTTCTTTCTGGTTTTATCGCCAAACAAGTGGATTTGGGAATAAAAGCCGACCCCGCTTTCGTCACCGCTTTCGAATCAAAATATGGAGTCTCCAACGGGACCGGCAAAGTCAGTCTGGACGTTAACTTGTCGAGTGCAGAGGTTACTTCTATCTTCGCCGTTTGGGAGGAGAGAGACAAATATTTTCCCCTACACAATGTTCAAATCAGATTTAATCCCGACGGCACCGGGGAAGCCTCCGGTTTCCTCAGAGTTTCTACCGCCATTTCGTTGGCCAAGAATCTCGGCTACTCCGACTCCGATATCGAAACAGGTAAAAAATATGTCCAGTATGTTGCCGGCGATCTACCCTTTTATGTCAAGGGTACTGGGGGCATGACCAGCAACGTCCTATCCATCAATCCTTCAACCTTTCAAATCGGCAGGGTTACAGTTCCGGAATCAATCACCAATCCGGTCGCTGTCGCTGTCGGAGACATGATCGAACGCCGTCTTAGTCAAATAGGGGGGGCCAACATTCAAGAGGCCAACTTTAAATCAGGCTCTTTTAGTTTTGTAGGTTCAGTTCCGGAAACAATAAAATATTAGCTACGGCCTTCCGGCGGACCACCCAATCAATATCTAACCTTATAGTTTTTTACCACGCTCTGACCACCAGTGGTCTGATAGGTGATTCTCAGTCGCACATTACTTACATTTTTATGAGCAGTACAAACCCTATAGGAGCATGATCCCAAAAAAAGTGATTTGGTTACATTTCCTTCATTCGAAAATACTCTACCGCCTGCTCCCTGATCTACACCGTTGCTGGCATAGATTAACTCATAGGCAATGTCTTTAGCGTTGCTCACTCCTTTGAAGCTTACATTCAAGTACTGCTTCCACCCACTAAATTTGGCAGATATCGACAAGGGGCTATTCCTCGAAGCAGTTGTTACTACTGTTTTCCCCCACGTTCTCTTTTTGGCTGCCACTGCGGGAGAGGCACCAATCAATAAAAAAATCACGGTAAAGGTCAAAAATACCCAGTAGCTTCTTTTTTTCATGAGTTTATAATAGCATTTAATATGTTTTCAAAACGAATCTTTATTCCTGTAGTCACACTTCTTTTAATCGGCGCTTCTGTCACCTATTTGTTTTCCAAGCGCGAACCGAGGAAACAAGAAGCACCCGAAATCACTACCACTACACCGACTGCGACTCCAATCAAGATGCTAACCTGGATAGATGAAGCTGGTTTTTCCTTCAAGTATCCGGAAGGCACCAGTATTGATTATCATCCTGATGATAAGAAAAACTATGCGAATATTACTCTTGTTTTTCCCTCTAATAAAACCGCGCAGATAATTATGACAGACAATACAAATAAAAATTTAGATGCATGGGCTGGCGAAAACTCTGCCCTAGATACGACATTGGATGGACGCCCAGCCAAGAAAATATTTAAAGATGGTCAAGAAATAATTGCTTGTATTGATAATGACGTTTTGGTTACCATTGCCGGTAATGATGCCTCTGATATTATCAAGTCATGGACTTTTATCTATCCGACGCCCACTATCATCGCCAAATCTACCAACACCGATAATGATACTGGCAGTATCTTGGAAGAATACTAAAATATTTTTTTTCTCCAATTTCTGTCCGTCCTCGTCCTATGGATCTTCACTAGTTTTTCTTGTTCTGACTGCCACTTAGCGAAGGACCCACGACAGCGCGCGTTTTTTGTATACGAGTTTACCCATTGTACCGCTGGCCATTCACCAACTGACCGGCACTTAGTATATTTGTAAACCACGTAGTCACGAAATTTGTTCACATCTTGGGCGGGAACTAAAGGTGTTGATCTTTTGACAATCTGTAGAAGACATAAGTTTACACTGGGAATAGGTTTAAAATCGGTTCTTTTGAAAATGTGACTAATTTTCATTTCAAACCAAGGATAAAAAAGAATGGAGAGCATGCTCTTCTTTCCCTGACTAACCATGAATTTTTCAGCGGCTTCTTTTTGGACAATCAGATTGCATATGTTTGGTGGGTTATCCGAAAACAACAACCTCTTAACAATCTCACCTGTTATAGAAAATGGGATATTCGAAAAAACTTTGTATGGTTCTTTGGGAAGGTCAAAATCTAAGAAATTTCCACAAACAATCTCCAAAGCGTTATTGTTCCCAAATCGACTACCTATTTGTGCCGACAACGCTTTGTCGATTTCAAGAGCTATCACTTTCCTGGAAACTGATAGTAAACCTTCGGTAATAATGCCACTCCCGGCACCAATCTCCAAAACCGTATCATTCCACAAGATGCCAGAGCCGTTAATAAGTCTAGATATCAGCGCCTTATTCCCAAGAAAGTTCTGCGATAGTAGTTTCCGCCTTGTTTTGAACATGGCGGATGATGATGCAAGTAATCATAATAGTCTTATTATATCAGTATCTGTCGCCCTGTCAACTGTTATAGGCCAATTAGTGTGCCTGCTGTGCCATCAGGTTATCATCCTGCTTTCCACTTTTCTAACCATACCGGTCATTGGGAATGTCACATAAAAAGTGCTTCCCTTACCTTCCTCGGACTCAAATCTGATACTTCCGCCGGAGTTTTGTACTATTTCATGAACAATATAAAGTCCCAGACCGGACCCTCCGGGATCAAGACCTTTTACATTATCGGAACGGTACAATTTTCCGAAAATTTTATCTCGGTCCTTTTGCGGTATACCCACGCCTGTATCAGACACAATTATGTTCAGCAGGGCGTTTTCATTTTTTACTGTAATGGTCAGACTTCCGCCGTCGGGGGTATATTTAATCGCATTGGTTAGCAGGTTCTGAAAGATAATTTCGAGAAGATTGGAATCTCCCAAAAAGGAGTTGGCCTTAGGATCATACTCCTCTTTCAGAGTTAGATGTTTCAGTTCGACTTGTAATCGGAGAGTATCCAAATTTAATTTAGCTATTTCAAGTGGGTTAATAACTCTTGGTTCAATCGTAAAAGTCCCCATTTCCAATCTGGACACATTCAGCAGTGAGTTCACCAAAGCCGACATTCTCTTGCTCGCAATGTTAATTTCCTGCGCAAACTGCCCACGTTTTTCCACTGAAGCCAAGTATTTAACCGATTGCAGCAGCTCAGAGTACCAGCTTATTGCAGTTAGTGGAGTCCTCATCTGGTGAGAGGCTAGAGATACAAACTCGGTTTTTGCTTTATCGATATCATGTTCTCTGGTGGCATCGTAGATAGCAAACACGCAGCCAAAAGCCGTCCCCCCAATGCCGGGAATTGGAGAAGCGGAGCCAGCCACCGGAGTTTTCGTTCCGTTTTTGTTTACTAGCAGGGTTTGTTTTTCCAGTCTTATTATTCTGTTTTCGGCAATCACCTTAGAGGCAAATTCTGAGTATATTGCCCCATCACTTTCTCTAACCAAGGTAAGGACCTCGTGATACTGGATTCCGATCGCTTCGCTGGCGGGAACTCCGCTCAATTGTTCTGCGATTCTATTAAACAGCTTAATCTTTCCCTCTATGTCACAAACAATCACCGCCTCGGATATCGAAGAGAGAATCGCGTCATTGAAAGATTTACCTGCCGCCAATTTATACTCAATGTTTTTCAATTCGGTAATATCGTGACCATAGATTCTTATGTGGTCCGGGCTTGTGTATTTAATATCCTGCAGATACCAATTTCCATCAATTTGTATTTCTCGCCTTTCCACACTCTTATCGGTTCCATTTAAGTCTCTAAAAAATTTTTCAGATTCATTCACGTAAGGGTGGCTCATTTTAAGGTCGTCTATCTCAGGAAAAAGCTTAAGGGCCACAGGATTAATGTAGGAAATACCGGCATCTTTTTCCATTTCCAATATCGGACTAGGGTCTTGTTCCGGAAACGAGGCTAGCCATTTTACTTTTCCTTCAGCCCTAACCCGTTCGGTAATTTCCCGGATATTGCACTGAATCACGGTAGTTCCATTTACCTGATAAGTATTTGCCACGAACTCTACGTTAATTAGTTTCTTATCTTTAGTCTCCAGAGGCAGGTTTTCAAAACGGACATACCCCTTTTCCTGTAATGTGACAAAATTCTCTTTTTGTTCAGCCTCGTTCTTAAATAGTCCCACCTAGGAACTTGTTTACGTCAGAAATGAGACCTGTCTGAAAGTCCAGTATTAATATTCCATCCTGAGCTGTTTCAAACAGTCTCCTGTATCGGAGTTCTGATGCCTTAAAAGATTCGGTCAACTTAACCCTGTCTGTAATATCTCGAATATTGCACTGAATTACAATACCGGAAGCTTCTTTGTATGCGTTCGCCACAAACTCAACGTTGATATGTCGGCCGTCCTTAGTCTCCAGAGGCAGGTTTTCAAAACGGACATACCCCTTTTCCTGTAATGTGACAAAATTCTCTTTTTGTTCAGCCTCGTTCTTAAATAGTCCCACCCTTTAGTAAACCCCAACATATCAATCAGAAATTTGTTTACGTCAATTATTTTACCCGTCTGAAAATCCAATAACAGAATTCCATCTTGAGCCGCCTCAAAAACTCTCCGGTACCGATTTTCGGAAATCTCCAGATTTTTTTCCCCTAGTTTATTCTTAAAAAAATCTCCCAACATGATCATTTTTTATTTAAAGTATTTCAAGTAAGTGTATCATATATTACAAACCACTTGATTTTCTAACTATTAGTGTTATAAAGTTAAATCAGTATTAATTAATACAAATACATGGGATTGAATCGTCATATAAAATCTATATCCAAAATCGCCTCTCTCGTTAGTGCTTTTCTTCTAGTTTTTACCTCATTCTTTACAGTCTTCATCAGCCCGCCCCAGGTTATAGCTTATTCAAATCCGGCTGCAGTTTCTCTCTTGACTGTTGCAAACTTCGCCGCCCTCGCCAAATCTGCGATTACCAACCCGGTAGCTGGTACTGTACTCAACAATGGAGATATGGGTCTCGATAGCCCAGCTACTTGTACCGGTTTCCCCAGCCCCTGTACCGGAGTCACCACGAACGGAACCATCAATAACGGTACCATTCAATATCAAAATGCCGTTGCTCTCCAAGGTCAGACGGACGCTACCGCCGTTGTCACTAACCTCAATGGGCGGACGGCAGACGAGACGATTGCAGGTGGTGTCCTTGATGGTTTAACTCTTAATGCAGGCGTTTACAATGTACCGGCAACCGCCACCAACCTCACAGGGGACCTCACTCTAAGTGGTGACGCGAGCTCAATCTTTATTTTTAGAGCTTCCTCGGATCTTATTACAGCCAGTACCGCCAGAGTTCTCTTGACCGGAGGAGCACAGGCTTGTAATGTCTACTGGACGGTTGCCTCATCAGCCACCTTTGATGGAGCCACTCAATTTGTTGGGTCTGTCTTTGCCGGAGCTTCCATAGATTTTACTGCCGGTGGCGCCACCTTAACCGGTAGAGCCATAGCTCAGACAGCCGCCATTACCTTTAGGAACACGACAGTCAACAACTCTTCCTGTGCCTCCACTTCCAGTACCACCACCAGTGGCTCAGGTACTGGAGAGACCACCAGAGCAGATCAAGCCCTGCCCCCGGTAACAGTTTGTCCGACTATTATCCCCGGAGTTATCACACCGAGCATTACAGACTCCAGACGAGTTGACGCTAACAGCATCTTTCTAAGTTGGGGTCCTTACTCCGGTACGGATCGGTTTAATGTTCGCTATGGTACGACAAACGGTAACTGGTTATACAATGTCGACGTTACAGGCTTCTCGACTACCATTAATAATCTTCCCGCCAATACGCCTATCTGGGTCCAAGTTGCAGTGAGAAATGAATGCCAGATAGGGGATTACGGTGCGGCTACACTCATAGGCGGTGCAGTCGGTAGCGGGGTCATTCCGCGCCTGCCCAATACAGGGTTCGCTCCCAGAGAAAACCACACCGTTTTGTTCCTCCTGGCTGGACTTCTGTTGGGGACCTCAGCCATCTTTGTATTCGCTCACAGAAAGCGCTAAACACCTCGATATGTCAAAAGATATCAGAAAGCCGTTGCTAGTGATCGCTTTCTTGTCTCTTGCTGCATCTCTTCTCGTAGTTTTCTCGCCAATAGCTAAGGAAAATAATCATCCAATCGGTCAGGTCGCCGGGATTTCCTCACCCGCTCTTCCGGTTCGATTAATCATTCCGTCGATAAAAGTAGATACCACTATTCAATATGTGGGAATCAACTCGGAAGGAGAGATGGCCACCCCAAGTAGTGCTTATGAAGTCGGTTGGTATAAGTTGGGCACTATTCCGGGAGAGGCGGGCAATGCTGTCATTGCGGGGCATTTTGATGATAAAGATGGCGATCCCGGTGTGTTTGCTAATCTTTCAAAGCTTACCAAGGGAGACAGGCTGTATGTCGAAAATAATCAAGGCGAACAAATCAAATTTTCGGTGAGAGAAATCCGTGTCGCGAAACCCGGCTATGCTGAGGAAATCTTTGCTAGTAGTGACAGTGCTCATCTAAACTTAGTCACTTGTGGGGGAGTTTGGAACAATAACGATAAGAGTTACAGCGAAAGATTGTTAGTATTTGCAGATAAAGAATCGACATGAAAACTATCGATACAAAGTCGCTAATTAAATCGTTGTTTATTGCCGGACTTTTTGCGGGAGCGGTACTGTTAACCTCGTATCAATTCTTTTTACCCGCACGCAGATCAGCTTTCTATGACGGCTCGTCAGGCGGTAACCAATTTGGCTGGAAAATTCCCACTCTAAAATATTTACCTTCTGGTCAAGTCATCGACACCACAGCCTATTCCCAGCTTCGTAATCCAAGTTCTACTCCCACCGGCTTACCCGTTCGCCTTGTAATTCCGTCCATCGGCGTCAACACGGCCATCGAGGATGCTTACATCACCCACGATGGCCGTATGGATGTTCCTGCCGGATCGGTAAATGTTGCCTGGTATGCACTTGGTTTCCGCCCGGGTCAAAATGGAAGCGCTGTTATCGGCGGTCATTTTGGCATTGATAATGGAGTTCCTAAAGTATTTTACGATCTTAATAAACTCACAGTAGGCGATAAGGTGTATATCAACGATGATAAGAACCAAACGTTAGCCTTTCAGGTGCGTTCAATCAAGCTATTTGGTAGAAACGATGATTCTACCCCAGTTTTTATCTCTAAGGACGGTCTGGCTCACTTGAATTTGATCACCTGTGAAGGAATCTGGAATAAAGTAGATGATAGCTATCCTGACCGCCGGGTCGTTTTTACCGATGCCATTCCACCAGAAGAAATTCCTGAAATAATCCGAAAAGTTACTCTACGACCTACAGCAACACAGAACACTTTATCTCTACCGACCACTTCGTCTGCTGATGCCGCTCCAGTTTCTTCACCTACGGTAACACCACCATCAAAGGTCATTCAAAACATATTCTCCAATTTAAGAGATTGGTTCGTTTATCTTACCGATTTTTAATATGTTAACAAAGTTATTTTCACTTATCTCGCTCCTCATCATAGTTGTTATTGATGGAACGAATCCTGTTTATGCGGCAACTACTCCGGATCTTGGTCAAGCCGAAAGCTTTGGAATACTTTCAGGAACCTATACCAACACGGTTACCGGTACCACCATCACAGGAGATCTCGGCTACACGACAGGACCTGCCATGGCACCCACTCTTGTTGGTAGTATTTTTAGTCCACCGTCAAGCAAATACTCTACAGCCGGAACCGATCAGGGTTCAGCCAAAACTAACCTCGATGGACAAGCCTGTACCCACACTTTTCCCGCTGGAGCGGTTGACCTTGCCACAGATACTACCCATGGTACTTTGGGTATTTACACCCCCGGTGTTTACTGCACCGCCGCCGCCAGTGCGGCCTCTATCGGTGCCGGTGGAATTACCCTCTCTGGTGGTGGAACATATATCTTTAGGATTACCGGTGCCCTAACAACCGTCGCCAACTCTGTAGTCACTCTTTCCGGAGCCTCAGCCTGCGATGTCTTTTGGACACCTGACGCCGCTACTACTCTAGGTGCCAACTCTACTTTCAAAGGCACAGACATCGACGCTTCAGGAATTACCATTGGCAGTACGGTAAATTGGTCCGGTAGGGCGTTGGCTTTTGGCGGCACCGTCTCCACCGACGCAGACACCATTACAGTTCCATCTTGTGGTACAGCCCTCAGTGTCAGCGCCTCGGTTGATCAGCAAGTCACTTGTTTTGGCCTCAGTGATGGCCAGGCCACCGCAATGACCACGGGTGGTACAGCTCCTTACAGCTACTCATGGAACTCCTCACCGGTAAAAACCACCGCCATCGCCACCGGTCTGGCTTCGGGAAACTATACAGTCACAGTTACCGATTCTGCTTCAAACACTTCAACCGCCTCAGTTACAATTACTCAGCCGACCGTGTTGTCTGTTAGTGTCTCCGGTACTGATCCAACCACGCATAATGGAACCAATGGTCAAGCAAATACCTCCGTTTCAGGAGGCACGACACCTTATACTTATCTCTGGAATGATTCTCTGTCTCAAACTACTGCTACTGTTACCAATCTAGTCTCCGGCTCATATAGTGTCACTGTTACCGATAATAACTCCTGCTCCAAAAATGGCACCGTCACCCTTTCTAATCCTGCAACTACCACTTCTTCAACTTCCTCCACTTCCTCCACTTCTTCAACTTCCTCCACTTCCTCGACATCCTCTTCGGATGCACCCAGTGCTTCCTGTCCTCCGCTAAAAAGTGGCATCGTGACACCGCAAATCATCGATTCGAGAAGGGTTGGCTCCAATAGTGTTTATTTTAGTTGGGGTCCGGACTCGGGAGTAAATTCATTTAATATTCGTTATGGTCTCTCAGACGGGAATTGGCTATACAATACAGACGTTGCCGGCTTCTCAACCACCATCGGCTCTCTTCCTATCAATCAACCAATTTGGGTCCAGGTCGCAGTGAGAAACGAATGTCAGATCGGGTCTTATGGATCAGCCGCCCTGATCGGAGGATCGATTGTTTCAGGCTCACCCGGATTTCCAAACACCGGAGGAATAATTTCTTCTCGGTCCGGGGTCCCTCGTTTTCCGGATACGGGCTTTCCACCTCGAAACAAAAACGTCTATGGGTATATCATTGGAAGCTTCTTTTTTCTTTCCTCTATTGCTCTGAAGATAAAATTCAGATCCCGTAAATGAAATCAAAAATTTCTCTATTATTCTTTTTTTTCATGGCTTTTTCCCCTGTATTTTTTCTATCTTTTGGTTTTATTGGTGGCCGAATATTAATGAATTCAAATATAAGACAAGTCAAGTTGACAAGCAACACCTTAGGGGTAAGTGCTCTGGAGAAAGTTTCCGGCATACCGATTCGTCTAAAAATCCCCACCATCAATGTAAATGCATCCATTCAAAGTGTAGGTCTTGATCAAGAGGGGGCCATGGGGGTTCCGGACAGTCCCCTGGATGTCGGCTGGCTAGATCTGGAAACACTTTCGGGAAGTGTCGGCAGTGCTGTTATTTCCGGTCATCTCAACCGGGAGAACGGCGAGCCCGGAGTTTTTGCCGACCTAGATAAGTTAAAGGTGAGTGAGACTATATTTTTAGAAAAGGTAAACGGCGATGAAGCCGCTTATATGGTCAGTGAGATCCATACTTACGACTCTGACTACACCAAGGACGCTTTTGGTATGCATGAGGGAGGGAGGCTCTCTCTCGTTACTTGCAATGGAGTCTGGGATAAAAAAGCCAAAAATTACAACAAAAGACTTGTCGTTACTGCTCTACGCGCCCCGTAGATTAGAGCAAAGAGAAACTATTTTGTCTGGTTGATATTCACGTCAATCTTACTGGGTATGTTTATCTGAGGAGTACCTACCTGCATATTTCTGAATGCCGGCAATCCATATACCCACAGTAGATATCCAAGAACCAGCAATATCACCAGACCGATAATCATTCCCATACCGCCCCCGGAATCACCGGACGGATTGTTGATGATCGTGGTAGTTTTTTCGCTACTTTTCTTTGCCATATCTTTTCTAATTTAATAATCGGACCACAAACACTATCACCGCCACCACCAGCAACAGATGAATCAATCCTCCACCCACCCTCAACGAAAACCCGCCCAACCAAGAGATAATCAGGATCAAAATAATAATATCCAAAATACTCATAGATCCCTTCCTTTCATATAACTAATTTGTAAACAAACTTACAATCTAAGTATAGCAAAAAATAAATTCCACAATGTCCAGGAGAAATTAGCTCTTCGAAAACCCGTGTTCCCCTAAGGCTCCGCCTACGGGCGGAACCACTTGCGCGCGACCTGCCCGCCTAAATTGCGTAGCTTTTGTCGGGTACCTGTATCCCGACTCATCGTCATTGCGATCCGCCTTTGGCGGAGTGGCAATCTCACTCCATTCGGATTCGGTCGGGATGATTTTCCCCATCTCTCGTCATTGCGAATCTCGACTTCCATAGATACCCCGAAGAGGGTACGAGCTGTGGCAATCCAGAGTCTATATTAATTATTCGCCATAAGATCACATCCGGTGATTGTGGCGAAGTTTACCCGCCGGTAGGCGGGCTATCTCAATCTACGGCTCGTCAGAATCCGTCATTGCGAGGAATGAAATGACGAAGCAATCTATACAGATTGCACCTCCTCGCCATAAAATACCCACTGATTAGGAGAAATTTTATCAGTGGGTATTAAGACTTGAGACAACATTGGCCTATCGGCCAAAGTGCCTGCTACGCAGGCACTGATAAAACAGTTATAATCCTCCTTGTAAGCAGAGCACACTAACTTTTATGGAGGTTATCTATGGGAAGATGGTTGGAAACTTCGTGTGGATGGTGTCATATGGCCATTCCTTATTTACCAGAGTGGACTCACATTCCTGAATACTGCCGAGATTGTAACGAATGGCAGACAAAACAATGCCTTAACAGTCATTGTGGCGGGGAGATTAGATACAAGGTTTATTGGACCAAAGTTTTTGATTATTGCCAAGATTGTAAGGGTTGGTATGAAGTCAAGTGTGAGAATCCTAAGTGTTTTGGACGATTTAATATTCACTGTGATTGGAACAATCCCCCTCAATACTGCCCAGACTGTCGAGAATGGAAAGAAAAAGCCTGTGGTAATCGAGAGTGTAACGGTCATGTAAGATATAAAGAATACTGGGACAACATTCCCGATTATTGTACTTGTAAAGGTTGGAACACTAAGACTTGCGAGAACTCGCATTGTCGTCACAGCTTCAAGGTCCATTGTTCTTGGAGCGACACACCAAAGTATTGTAAGGATTGTAAAGGGTGGTATAAACAGCCTTGTGAGGGGTCTGGTTGCCGACAACAGGTTGATATTCATTCTGACTGGAGTAACCCACCGAAATTTTGCAAGGACTGCAACACTCTAAAGGAAAAATCCTGCTCTACAAGTGGATGTACGGAGATGGTTAAATACAAAACTGCGTGGGACAATCCTCCTGAATACTGTGAAACATGCAGGAAACTCGGCGGTAAAAACCGAGATCCCTGGAAAGACCCCAGAAATATTGTCAAGACAATCGGACCAAACGCCGATGGAACTTGGGGTCAGAAAGTAATGAGCGGTCCTGATACGAACCTCCATAGAGGCTATGACCCAGATAGAATCCGCGAATTTGAGGCTGGAAAAGACTACAAGCGAAGAAATAAGTATTAATATAGAGACCCGAAAGGGTCTCTTTTCTTATATAATCCACAGTATGAATACTGATTTTTTTGAGAATAATATGCTTGAGTGTAACAAAAATAACCCCCAGTATATTCAATACCTAACTGGGCTGAAAGATTTATTCCAAAATATCTCAAAGATGGTTGAGAGTGGCAAGTTGGACGAATCAAAAGAGTTTCTCATGGACAAATATGGTGTTTTATCTCCAAAAATAGATCAAGCAAGAAGTGAGATTAACAAAATATTTTTTGGTCCACTAAAGGATTCGACCATGGAAATATATTTAAGGTACAGCGACATTTATCAGGAGCTATCGGACGAAAGAGTTAGTGAGTTAACTGGTTACGATAAAGAGATATCTATAAATAGACTGAAATTATTTATAATGCAGGAGATAAGGGATATTGAGAATATTCTTAATCAACAGTAATAGAAACACGGTCGGGCCTTAACGATCTATCCTTGAAAGTACAATAGAACTATGAATAATCTGCTCCCCGTCAAACCATTTCAAGAAACCCTACATGGGAGTTTCTGCGGTCCGGCCGTCATTAAAATGGTTCTGGATTTTTACGGGATAGAAAAATCAGAGGCTGAAGTAGCCATTCTCTCCAATAAAGATGATGACTTGGGCATAGGGGATGAAGATATCAAAAGAACACTGGAAAGTGAAGGACTAAAAGTTGAAATAAAGAATTTTGCTTCATTCGAAGATATTCAAACGGCCTTGGATGAAAAAGCACCTGTAATTGTAAACTGGATGACGAGAGGCAGAGCTGACTACGACGAAGACGATTTGGCAGATGGACATTACTCAGTTGTAGTCGGACTAGACGAAGAATATATTTATCTTCAAGATCCCGAAGTTGGCAGACTGAGAAAGCTACTCAAGGAAGATTTTATTCGAGTTTGGTTCGACTTTACCACAGATCATATCGAGAAATGGGAAGACATGGTAATTCGCCAAATGATCGCGGTATATAAGTAGCCAAATCTCTACCCTTTAAGTTCTTGGCGGGCGCGCGTCCTCCAGAGGCGGATCAGCCTATGGCTGAGGCGACTGACCCCGTTCCTACCAATTTATCCCGAAGTGTTGCCTGTTATAACGAAATTCGAACTTATTTTCGGGACCATTACTAATCTATTGGCTCACCGCTCAACACTTCGTGTCTCGCGGTTCGCCACCGCCTGCCCTGCCGGTCCGCCTTTGGCGGAGGCGGAACCACTTGCGCGCGATACCAATATTGTATCCCGACCTGCTCCGATTCGAGTCCTCGGGACTCTCATCGAGAGTCTCGGGACGGTCGGGATGTTATCTGCTGTCGCAGTTCTTTGTCATTCCGGGCTTGACCCGGAATCTATACAAATTGTTCGTCCCAACTTCACATTTAGCGATTGGGACGAAGCTGTTCTCAAATATGGCTCGTCAGAATATCGTCATTGCGAGGAATGCAATGACGAAGCAATCTATATAGATTGCTCTTCATCGCCATAAAATACCCACTGATTAGGAGAATATTTTATCAGTGGATATTTAGTGATTGAGACAGCATTTGGCCTGTCGGCCAAGGTGCCTGCTTCGCAGGCACAGAGTATCGTACAATATCATTATGCAATCAAACCCGTCTGAATATCAGGGAGCAACCGAGATAGACAAGTCCAAAGAGCCAGAAATTGAATTATCAGAAAAAATTGACTTATTTATTAATGTTGTTGAGAATTCAGATCTATCCAAGAGTGAAAAAGAAAATCTGTTGATTGACGATTCTGGAATTGCTGTACTCTTAGGAATGAAACCTGTATTTCTTGCTGATGCAACGACATGGAATTATAACCTTCAAATTGACCCCGCCATAAAAATCATTGAGGATTATCGGTCTCAGTATTTGAAGAATCCTATTGCGCAGGAACTTCTAGAAAATATTGTTGTTATTCCTGGTACAGGTTACTACCATGTCAGAGAAACGAAAAATATCCTGAAAGTTTATAGAAATTATTTTGGATTTTCAGAGGTTGATATCGATAAGATGACGACTGAAGAGCTGTCATCATTTGTTGCGGAGGGTATTAAATCTAAGTCTGATGAAATTAAAAGAGCTATTCTATTGGGCTATCCTGCGGGATCAGGTAAAAATTTTGATACCCGAATAGACGCAATAGGGAAAATTAACAAGTATTTCTGGGGAGTTGGAAAAGACGGTGCTGAGGCGGACGGGTGGAACGATCACGATATTGATATAGTCGATAAGGCATATATCCAAGCAGGGGAGAAGAAATATGCCTACGTTGATATCCTTGAATGCCTAAAAAAATATCAAGATAAAATCGGGTTGACTGATGATGAGATGCAAGCATTTTCCTCTACAAATGGATTCAAAGCCTTTGGGTACGCCTTCTGGAATATTCCGCATCCCCAAAACGAACTCACTTTGCACGAGTTGGTGGTAGGTAGCCGGCGGCATTCTGAGAGCGGTATGTATCCTCTCGTAGTTGTAGTAGTGGACTTGTCCATAAATGGCTTCCACGAATTCCCCAGTAGTATCAAAACGATTCAGATCTCCTGATTCGTCTTTGAAACGACCAAAGAGGGATTCTTGGAAACCATTTTGCCAAGGTGAGCCTTTGTCAGAAACTGAAATGTCAACGTTGTTTGCCTCTAAGTAATTAGTTACCAGTTTGGCCATGTACTCTGTCCCTTGGTCGGTATGAAAGATCTTGGGAAAGGTTTTAGAGCTAGCGACAGCTTGTTTGATGGACTTAAAGATTAAATAGCTGTCATGTCGCTTACTAACTTGGACAGCTAGGACTCTCCTGGTAAAAATATCCTCAATGGTGGAGATATACCAAAACCGATCTTGAAACTTAATGTAACTAACATCGGCACACCACAGCTCATTCGGCTTGGTGGGAGACCAATCCTTAATGAGATTAAAGTAGACCTCACCTGGTGACATGACGGTGCAGTAACGCTTGATTTTCCTCCTTGGTGGCTTCATCCCAAACTTTCTCATCACCCTAGATATTCTCTTGTGGTTGACCTTAAGATGCCAACCCAGACGAAGATGGCCATATGCCGGGTGTTTTTCCCAGGCTTCCTCAATGTCTGCTTTTAACAGTAAGTCTTTCTCCTCCTTAATTGATTTACGGTAGATATTCTTGCGACAAACTCCCAGAGCAGAAGCAACGACAGATTTGATGTTGGCTTTTTTGACTAACTCATTTTTTTTCCCTAACACTTAAACTTAAAGTTAGTTCTCCAATCAGTCTCTTTAACTCCTCGTTTTCTTTTTGGAGTTTGTGGTACTTAAGAGGAGAGATCACCTCATCACCTGAATCCCTCTGCAACCAAGTGTAGATGGTTCGATCTGACAAACCATACATCTTAGCTAAATCAAGAACCTTACCTCCAGTTCTTACCTTAGCTAAAATTTCCTCTTTAATTTCTTTAGGGATTATTTTTCTTTGCATTTTAGACAATATCTTCACGACCTTGATTGTAACTGTCGGTCGTTCAGTATTGTCTTAGTTTACGGGGTACCGGTCACTTCAATAGATAACGCTCGTCTAGAACAGATTAATCAATTACAGCCACAACTTATTAAAATTGTGGAATATTTTCAGAACAATCAGCCAAAAAACGCGACATGGTATCCCCAAGAGTTCGATGATATCCCAGGAGAATAGGAAAAGCGCGCGGGCGACTGACCCCGTTCCTACCGATTTATCCCGAAGTGTTGCCCCTAGTAGACGTATTCAGGAACAGAGAAATAGAGTTTGGTTTTAGTCTACAAAGTATCCAAACTGTCTTCGAAAACCTCAGAATCCGACCTGCATTTTCATAAATATAGTTTTAACTTAACATACCGATCCGAATCTTCCTAGCCTTTTTGCCAAATAAAAAGCCGCTCAATAATGAACGGCTTGTCTTTTACTTATGTCTTTATGACTAATTTATCTCGACGTGGCTCATACCACTTTCGTGTTTGCGAACCTTACCAGATGCACGACCAATGAGTGAGACTGAGCTCATTCCGCTGGCATTGCCTTCGCAATCATGGCAGTTACCAACGATCTGGATTCTCGATTGTCCACTGCTGTCAGCATCAACATCATCAAGGTTTCCCTTGACCGTGACACGGGATTGCCCGCTGCAATCAACCTTGAGGTTGCCTGTAGCGTTGGTGATTTCGGCTCGGGACTGTCCGCTACAGTCGATCTTTAATCCGTTGGCATCCTGAACTTTGGCTTGTCCTTGCCCATTGAGGGAGAGGTACAGCTTTCCATTCAAGCCTTGAGCGTCAAGTGATTCAACACTCTCGGCATCAAGCTCTGTTCCTTCGGGAACTGTAACAGTTATCGTCGGCATTTCTGCACCAGCAATTTCCGTTACTTGTCCGTTCCCACCAGAGATGACTTTACCGTTAACGATGACAACGTTGCCACCGCTCACGATATTTCCACGGACTGATCCACTGATAACAACACCATTTCCACGCACCGATATTGAAGAGCGACCGTGATTCTGAATCACTGTAACGTCGCCGCCTCCATCCTCACCTTCAATTAAAACTTCGTTCGAGCTTGGTTGAATGACTTTGATCAGCTCAATGAGCTTCTCATCGCCATTCAGCTCTACTGAAGCTTTCCCAGCAGGACCTTTGCGAACGATTACTCGTGCGTATAGGTTCTTAAGAGAGAGAGAGAGAGAGAGAGAGGAATTACCGTTCAGATTGATGGTAAGGTTCTTGGTCGTCATTTGTGCCTCCTTGGGCAAGTGAATATGAGCATGAGTCTATTTAAATGCAAAAGAGCGAAAGGTACTTAATTAAAACAGTTTATGAGGTAAAACGAAGCTAAACTGTCTTAATTTACTGAGAGATATACTAGCACAACAGAGGCTAAATGTCAAGTTATAGGACTGTTTCGCAGCCACAAGGGAGCGAGGTGGTAGGTGTGTCACCACTCCCTTATTTGACAAAACACCTATAATATGGTAGTATAACCAAGTTCGAAGTTCCTTACAAACAACCTCCATCCTCGTATTTTACCCACAGAATAAGGAGATAAATTATGCCTAACAGCGCTAGTTTTCAAAAGGTACTCCAGGTCGTTTCAGCACAATTCTCAAATCTCTCTGCCTCCGACAAGGAAGCCCTCATCGTTGTCCTTCGCCAAGGTCTGGAGCCTCAAGTTCCCTTCCCTGGCTACTCGGTCAACGTCGACTATGCGACCTCTGTCGAACAGATGATCAAAGCAGGCAAATACGACTGGTTCAACGATGACATTACCTCTGGACACTTTCCTTCCAACGAGAAGGGCAAGAGCCAGATGGTCATCTACCTGCTCAACTTCGATGGCGACATCAGTAGCGAAAATGCTCTCCAGGAAATGAACAAGCTGGGTCTCCGCCCCGCCACCCTGAAAGAACTTCTCGCTCTGGGCGCACAGCACCCCAATCTCCAGCGCAAAGACGTGATCGTTGCTCTCGGTTCCACGTGGCGTGGCTCCGGTGGTGACGTCAATGTGCCTTACCTCTATGGCGATGAGTCTGGCCGTGACCTGCGCCTCTCTTGGTTCGCTGGTGGCTGGCCCTCGCTTTGGCGGTTTGCCGCTGTCCGCAAGTAGTCCTTCGACTCTTGAACTCTTTGACCTTTGGTCCCTTAGACCCTTGGTCACTTTCTCTCTTAACCCTTCCTGATCTAATCAGGAAGGGTTTTATTTTGGTTTATTTAGTTTTTAAAATAAAATCTTTAGTCATTTTCTCTTGCAGTTTTAAGGTATTACCATGCTTAATCAAACCCAGACAAGAGTTAAGCATTTCCTCGGTTTGGAACTGTTTTAGTCTTTTTAACATCCTCCTCTTGGTCGATGTTCGCAAGACACGATGTTCTGGGAAGTTAACCCAACCCAGAAAATCAATCCCCGATGCCAGCGTTTTGATGCTCACTTTATTAGGATGAAGTGTTAGTTTCAACTTTTTACTTAAGAACGTTTCTATTTTTGGCAGAAGGTCAATCAGATAGCTTTTATCAGTATTCAAAATAACAAAATCGTCTGCATAACGAATGTAATGTTTAACCTTCAAGACGTGTTTTACAAATTGATCAAACTCATTCATATAAACATTGATCAAGAGTTGGCTAGTGAGGTTTCCTAGCGGCAAACCCAACTGTGAGTTTTCTTCCGTCTGAAAACTGTCGACCACTTGTCCCAAAAGCCATAGGATGTCTGAGTCTTGGATATATTTCCTCAGAATATCTTTTAAAACTCCCTTATCGATACTCGCAAAAAATTTCCGAACATCACACTTTAATATCCAGACGGTTTTAGTATTATTCTTGGATACTTTTCTCCCAAAATGATTGAGTCGATTAACTGCTCGATGTGTTCCTTTCCCCAATCTACAAGAATAGGAGTCGTAAATGAACTTTTTGTCAAAATAAGGGTATAGGATTCTGACAATGGCATGATGAAGCAGTCTATCTCTAACACTTGCTTTGTGAATGCTCCTTGTCTTTGGATCGTTTATGGTAAAGGCTTCATATTGACTGTGTTTATAATTTTTGTCTAAAAGTTCCTGCCGAAGTTCCAATATGTTATCCATCAAATCCGCCGCAAACTCTGCCACATCTTTCTTGTTTCTTTTGCCACAAATAAATTCTTGCCAAGAACGGAGTAAATTTTCTACCGAGATGATATTATCGTAACCATGACAAAAACTTCTGGT
>LCIE01000010.1 GCA_001000865.1 Candidatus Collierbacteria bacterium GW2011_GWC2_44_18
ATCCAGCTATTTGCAGATTAATGACAGATACGTGAGAACCCTGTTTGTTTCGGGATACCCATATGTAGCTTCAACTGGCTGGCTCAATAACCTGATCAATTTTAATCATGATATTGATATCAGCTATCACATTGAACAAGTTGATCCACTCATCGCCCTACCCAAACTCAACAGAAAAATAACTGAACTTGAGTCAACCAAGCGTACCATGCTCAAAGAGGGACGGGTCATCGGAAGCGAGATCACTGATCCGCTCGAATCTGCCATGGAACTCAAAGACAAAATTCAGCGCGGAATGGAAAAACTCTTCCAAATCTCTATCTACATGACAATTAGTGCTGATAGTCTGAGCGAACTCAACAAAAACACCAAGTTACTCGAAACCGTGATGCAGACACGACTGTTCTACATTAAGCCTGCCACCTTCCAACAAATTGAAGCAAATCCATTCTGCCAAGATCTGAAAACAAACTTGCACAGAAAAGAAACTTGGATAGCTCTAGTGCAGCGCTTACTTTCCCCTTTGTTTCATTTGAACTGGTGCAAGAGTCAGGCATATTGTACGGAATCAATAAATCGAATAACTCGCTCGTTATCATTGACCGTTTTAGCTTAAACAATGCCAACTCAATTATTTTTGCTCAATCGGGATCTGGTAAAAGCTACACTGCTAAAGTTGAAATTTTGCGCCACCTCATGCAAGGCACGAAAGTTATCATCATTGACCCAGAGCGTGAGTACAAACAACTAGCTAAGAGTGTTGACGGTACATATATCAAACTTTCGAGCTCATCCAAAGAGAAAATTAATCCTTTCCAGTTTTCAGAGCACTCAGTTACCCAAGAAAATAACTTATCTGAACATATCCAAGATTTAACCGAGCTCATATCTCTTATGGTTGGTAGCTTAACCTCAGAAGAGCGAGCATCTGTTGACCGCGCCCTTCTGGTGACCTACAAAGAAGCCAAGCTGACTCCACGCAAAAATGCAAAAAGGTCAAAAGCTGTTGAGTATCCGCTCCTTAAAGATTTCTATAAAAACCTCAAAGTCATGAAGCATAAAGATTTATGCGACAGACTCGAGCGGTTCGTCAAAGGCTCACTTTCAACCGTTTTTGATTCCCAGACCAATATTAAGCTCGATAATCGCCTGATTGTCTTTGACATCAAAGACTTAAACGAATCTATCAGGTCAATCATGATGATGGTGGTTGCGAACTTCGTTAACAATGAGGTGAAACAAAACCCACAAAAGAGAATGCTCGTGATCGATGAGGGTTGGATGCTCCTTCAAGAACCAGAGAGTGCCAGGTTTATCTCAGGCCTAGTACGCCGAGCTAGAAAATATTATCTAGGTGTCACGATCATTACTCAACAAGCCAATGACTTTCTGAACCAGGAATACGGTAAAGCCATCGCCAGTCAGTCGTCACTCAGAGTCCTCATGCGCCAAGATACGACCACGATCAAAAAGGTTGCCGAAGAATTTCATCTTTCTGCCTATGAGCAACATTATCTTTTAACTTGTGATCGAGGAGAGGCATTGCTTATCGCTGACCAGAACCATGTAGCGGTCAAAGTGGTCGCATCGGACGAAGAACACCCACTTCTGACCACCGACCCACGGGAAGTCTACATTTAGCTATGAATCCAAAACTGGTGTTGACTCTCTGGTCGTTTCGCAAAGAGCTCAAATTTGTCCTGTTAGCTTTCCTCACCATCCTCATGCTCCCTGTCATAGCGGTCATTCTACTGACTCAGGTGGGTATAAATATCATCTCTGATAGGTTAGTAGATCAAAATCCAACTAATCAAAGCATCCAGATCAAAGATCCCACCACGGGTGAAGTCACTACAGAAATTCACCCGACAGTTGTTTGGCCAACCAAGGGCGTAATTACTCTTGAATTTGCACAGTCTAGCATGTACCAAGTCTTCCACACAGGGATTGATCTGGCCAGTAAACTGGATGAACCAGTCAATCCTGCCATGGATGGAACTGTGATTTATGCAGGAGAGATCTTTTGGGGATATGGTAAACATGTGATTGTTGATCATGGTAATAATGTCGCCACCATCTATGCCCACTTAAATAAGATTTATGTCTTTAAAGGCCAAAAGGTGACCACTAGTGATGTGATTGGTGGCCAAGGTCAAACTGGCTGGGCAACAGGCGTACATCTCCACTTTCAAGTCAATGTATACGGAATACCAGTGAATCCGAGAGTATTCTTAGACAGTCAAACGAGTAATATATAAATATGAGTAAGACTAGGTCAATAATACGGTTGAAATTAAAAAGTTTTTTGATTGGGAAAACAACTTAGTTACCGCCTTCACTTATTTGAGTTACGACACTAAGAACCCAGGCGACATATTTGAACAGACTAGGATATCGGCAGATTTAGCTTTGTTAGTGGATGTATTAACGATAGCAACAAATCAAGACGTTAATACATCTGTTGTCATTTCTACAGAACCAGTCATAGATAGCTTTGTGGGTGGAGTTACCTATAAATCAAAATCTGTAGATAATTTTTCAGGAGAAACACGAGGATTAAAACACCAATCAAACGCCAGTTGTCTTAATGGGAATGATCCGATACGAATTGATGACAATTCCTCCTTACAGCTATCAAATGAGGCTCTTGAAGAGATTTACAGCATACTCTCGCGAGTATCCGCAGTTAATAAATACTCAAATACAACCAAAAAGCTTATTAATTACTGGAGGAAAGGAGTTGATTTAGATCACCTTCAGTTTGTTGATGAAAGTTTCTTGTCTTTTTATAAAATAATCGAATACATCTCAAAAAGAGCTAATTTACATAACAAAGATATTCCAACAAGATTCCATAAAACAAGTTCATTAAAGATGGCCTACAAATTTGCTGTAGGCGCTAAACTTAAAAGACCAACTAAGGCTCAGCACGAAATGTTGTCAGATTTTATTGATATAAGAAATAATTGGGATATTGCACACTCGAAAATTCGACCTTTGCCAAACAATAACACGAGCAACCTATTTTACTCATATATGGATGATGCAAGGGAATATCACAGTCATATTTGTCAAATTACCAGAATGACTTTGCTTCGTGAGCTTGGAGTAAAAGGCTTATCACTGGTAAATGATGGTGGTTTGTACAGCTTAAATCTAGATTAAAAATTAATACTTAGAGTAATATTATCTATAACGTAATATAATTACATTATGTCGCCAGAAAAAATTGGTAAAAAACTAAAAGAAGCGAGAAAGAGGCTTGGATTAAAGCAAGTTGATGTGGCTGAGAAAGCGGGTATTAGTGTTAATTACTACGCTAGAATCGAACGAAATGAGGAAAATACTACAGTCGAAACCTTGAAACAAATCTTGAAGGCTTTAAAGATCAAATCCTCAGAGGTGCTTACTTTTTAATCTTTTTTCAAGATTACTGGATCGATTTTACCGTTTTTCTCATCTTCGACAATTTTGTGAGCTGCCATATGGGCTAAAGCAGCCTTTTCTTCTAAGTGTTTTACAGCATCTTCACGGGTACATGGCTTATTTTCTGCCTTAAGGAATCGAATGGTTGTTTCAATATCCTGCTCGGTGATATGGTAGCCTACGTTTTGCGTCATATGGTCGAAGTATAGCACTTTCATATGTATCTCCCAAAATTCAAATAATTAAACATCTCTACGGCGAAGCCGCCGCCATCTAGGCGGCGCATGATTTCTCTGCTACGTATTTGCGACAAAATATTCAAACTACCCTCCCAAAGGATTTTTCTGTCAATTATTGCTAGCTTGCGGTGATGATTACCAGTACACAAAAATACTTGTATCCCTAGGGCTTCCATTGCCTCAATTTCCCTTTCTGACTGCATTTCGTACCCATCACTATGATCATTAGGATCTCTAGTAATAATGTAGAGTTTAACGCCTCTTGCATGAGCACTTCTTAGGTAAGGCCAGAGCGTTTTCATTCTACTGGAGGTAACAAATGGACTTTCGACAATAATTTCCTCTCTAGCCAGATCAATATCCCTCAGGAAAGCTTTGTAAAACGTCTTCTCATCATGGAGCGCGGTAGTGAAGTTATTCATTCTCCACCTCCATGTTGTCGATAAAGACGATTTTGCCGTTTACCTCTTGGATACCAAGTTCTTGAAGTTTATAATACGTCTTGATCACACTGTCGAAAATGGGTTCCACCTGTGGTGCAGTGGGCTCACCTCAAAGAAGTTTCGCCCAGATTTCTGGGATATCGCCCGTGCATGGAGTTCCCGAGGATGTTTTAAAAAATCGAATCAGAAAAGTACAAGCTGCATTAGTCGACTCAGAATGGTATCTCAGGGAGACCTAGGTCGTAAGGGTGCTTTGATGGCGGAAATGGAGTTTTTTTATTTGCTCCAGCTTAGAACTTAGTTCCTCTTGGAGGTCTTGGGGGTTGATTCCTTCTTGGTAACGATAACCGGGGTAATTTTTTTTAACTCCGATAATAGCGGCCTCGGCTTCTTCCAGAACCTGAATAACCCCGTCTTGAACTGCGGGTATAAGCCCAGAGCCAATGTTAATTCCCCATTCATCCCTCAAAATTCCAAAGGTCCAAGTAAGTCCGGCTACACCATGCTCTCCCCATTGGGGACGAAAAACTTTGCCCAGAAACCATTCAACGAAAAACAGTACCTGATTGTCTTTACCATCAACTGTTATAATTTTCGTTTTAGTGCAGATGATCGGAAGTTTAATGTGTCTTCGAAACAAGTCAACGAAACGGGCTTGAAAAGCGTCTTTGTCGACTATTCTCATGGCTCCATCTTGAAACCGTACCGCATCTCCAAAGATATCCACAAAATGGAGAATCGTCCTACCTCTGGCAATGGCCACTTCTATATCCTGAGGATTGTTCTCTTTCTTTAGAGATTCGGCCTGGTGTGCGAAGTCTTCTTCACGCCATATATCTTCATGAAGTCCGACTACGCCAATAATAAATCGAACATCTTCAGCTTCAAAAACTATTTTTCGCCCATTATGGGTAATGAAGGTTTTTCCTTCAAGATGCTTACCGATGATTTCACGGTAAATGATTTCATGATCCGGATCAATTTGGGCGTTAAGGGAACCAAGTAGCTTACCAATATCATGGGTTCTACCAACAAACTCCATAAGATTTATTTGTCTTGTAGTTAACAACACATTCTCTCCTTTGATGACTTGTTTGGTGTTTTCAAAAAAATCTACAATAGATTTACCCGTTCTATCAAGATGGAAAAATAACCAGGGAGATTCACCAAGATTATTTATGAATTTGAGAGCGTCCGCTTGTTTTTCAGCCGGTAATGTCTGGACCATGTCCAAAGCGATTTGCTTGACTTCTTCCACTAACTGTAAATCATACGAGCGTTGATCATTATTCTGATCTTTTTCTGTCAAGACATAGTCAAGTCTCAGAACTGCCCGGAGCATTTGCTGTCGGGCTTCGACGTTTTTGGGGTCTGACTGAAGAATGCTCAATCTTTCGTTTACCGTCGGGGAAGATTGAAGAACTTCTCGATAAGCGTTTTCACCTAAGCTGAGATATTTGACTTCATACTTAAAATTATTTTCAAACTCTATGTTCATAGATTAATTATATGACTAGTTTGCATTTAAAAGCCCCACGATTGGTGGGGCTAGTTAAGATTATTGTGTAGTGCATGAATTGCCTTGAATCACCCGAGACATCGACTTCATTCTCTGAAACTCTTTTTCATAAGCGGCAGCTAGGGAAGGATCATGAATAATGAGAAGATTTTCGTCATTCTCCTGATCGGCACTATCAGAAAAATTGAATGATCCTGTAATGACGATTTGACCGTCAATAATAATCACCTTGTGATGAAAAGTACGGGGATTCCCGTCTAGGGTTATTTCGGCTCCCTGAAGGAGTAAAGGGAGACACTGTGAATATTGACTTGCGGCTCCTCGAGTTTCAAATATACCAACAATACCGACACCTCGACGCAAGTCGTCAATCATAGCTTGTCCGAGTCCGTTGTGGGTGAAGGAAAAGACCATAAAATGAACATAGTTTTGGGCTGAACTGATCTCAGAAATAATATGTTCCATGACATGATCTTCTGGGGCAAAATAGTTTTCGACCTTGACACCATTGATGACGAAGACAGGATAAGGTGTGTCGGCCGGAGATGTGGTGCCAAATTGGCTTCCATTCATCTCTTCAAATTCAATGGTGTAGTTTTGGGCCGCCTCTGATGAACAGAAGTAAAGAGCGTTTTCGTTGTTGCGGTAAGCGGCGTTGATACTGATATTAAAAGAGCCGGTCCAGATACATTGGCCATCAAAGATAAAAAATTTATTGTGCATGAAAGCTGATCGTTCATCCGGAATCGCTTGGATACCGGCATTCTTTAGTTCACTGATTTGAAGATCTGGATCTGTAAATTCATTATCGTAAACAACGCGAACCCTGACTCCGCGCCCCTGTGCGGCTATTAGAGCTTGAACGACATTCTCCAGATTGAATTCATAGACTGCCAAGTCGATTGAGGTGTCAGCTTGATTGATTTTTTCGATCAGAACAGATTCGATACCTCCAGTGAAGTTATCGTCAAAGGGTATTTTGGGGTTCGTAAAATAGACCTCGTACCAACTGGCTTGGGTTTCGTGAACAGGAGTGTTGGTGGCTCCCAGAACAACCGGAGTCGGAGATGAGAAATCCGGAACTACCCGGCCTGATGGTGAGGATGTTAGGGCGTAATAGACAGCGACGAAGATCAGTACCAGAAAAGGGTAGAGCCACTGGTGTTTAGTGTGCTGTTTGGGCATATTTGGCCTCCAATTTTGATGTTATATCTTCGAATAATATTTGCTCGCCTGCGAATCGTCTAAATTACTAGTTAATGTTTCGTCCTCAAGAAAATGAAGATCCATAGTGTCTCCTTATGTTTTATTAAAGATCTGTAGCATTATAACAAGGAAGACAGACAACTGAGTGAGGTGTGTAGGATTTTAACGATAATTTGGGTGGAGTCGTTGACGGAGCCAAGTTAGCAGAAAGTAGTCGGCTCCAATATAACCGGCGATACGCCAACCCAGTATGAGAAAAATAGAAACTAGAAAGAGCATGGGGTTGGTGGAGGCACTGCCGGCCATCATAAAGTTCCAGTTCATGAGGGCACCAAAGAAAGCGGCCACCCCGACAAAAGCGCCTATTATTAAAGCAATGCCGACCATGGTCTCACCACAGGCGACCAGCTTAGCAAACCAGGAATGTGCTTGAGCGTCTAGCATAAATTGCAGGAAGGATCTATACCAATCATAGGTAATAGCTCCCTTACCGTCTGAGACAATCACTGCCCTTGCCCAATATCCCTTGAGGGCTTCTCCGGTTACCATCCAAGCAGGGCTAAGTAGTTTGTGGTAGCCACTGGTTAACCATTCCCAACCAAGCCATAAGCGCAAGGGAAGAAAAAGTAAGGAGGCCCATTTTTGAAAAAATATAGGGAGAACTGTCGGCTGATCTTGTCTCTCTTTTGTTTTCATATTGGATAGGTATTTGGTAGATACATTTAGTATACAGATTTATAATGTATACGGCGTAAGTGTATAATGGACACATGAAGGATAAATATGACGTGACAAAGTACGATAGACCGTCTGTAACAGTAGACGTTTTGCTTTTTACAGTTGAAGCCGGAGAATTGAAGATATTGCTGGTAAAAAGAAATGAGACGCCATTTGAAGACTCATGGGCCCTACCTGGAGGATTTGTAAGAATGGATGAATCTCTGGATGAAGCGGCCAATAGAGAGCTATCAGAGGAAACCGGGGTAAAGAATCTATACCTGGAACAGCTTTACACCTTTGGTAATCCCAAAAGAGACCCTAGAACTAGAGTTATCACCGTTACCTATATGGCTCTGGTCTCAAACACCGAGTGGAAATTTAAATCAACGGGGGACGCTAAGGAAGCAAAGTTTTTCGCAGTTGATAAGCTTCCAAAACTTGCTTTCGACCATACGGAGATATCAAAATATGGCGTGCAAAGACTTCGAAATAAGTTGGGTTATACCAATATTGTTCTTGGTTTGTTGCCGGGATCGTTTACTCTTACAGACCTCCAAAAAGTTTATGAAATAATTCTAAAAACGTCACTAGACAAGAGAAACTTTAGAAAGAAAATTCTTTCTACAGGCTTAATTGTGGCTTCAGGAAAAAAACTGGAGGGTATTGCTCACAGACCGGCGATGCTCTATTGTTTCAAGAACAAAAAAGTGGTCATCACCGACTAACGGACAAAGACCTTCTCCTTGCGAACAATCTTCTTGGGGCCCTTTTTGACCTTTTTGACTTTAACTACTTCAACCTTGGGGGCATTTTTAACCTTTACTGTTTCGGGACGCACCTTTTCTGCCTTCTCATCATCTTCGGTTTTCTCAATAATGCCTTCAGATGGAACTTCAGTTTCAGCCTTTTGGCCTTTTTTAACAAAAACATCCTTAATCTTAGTAGCCTTTTTACCTAGAAGATCTCTAAGGTAGTAGAGTTTGGCACGTCTGACCTTCCCTTTTTTGACGATTTCGATGCCGGTAATGGTGGGGGTGTTGATGGGAAGAATTTTCTCGACACCTACTCCTCCGGTGGCGATTTTGCGTACAATGAAGTTTTTGCCAGCGCCGGTACCACGAATGGCAATGACAATGCCTTGGAAGATTTGAATACGGGTTTTTTCGCCTTCTTTGACGGCTAGGGACACTTTAAGTGTGTCTCCCACGCCAAAGCTGATTTTATCCTGCCATTTGATTTGATTTGCCATAGGCACTTATTTTACCAGCCGTGGAGGGTTTTTTCCACTTGTTTTTCCAATACAGGCCCAAACTCTACCTTATAAGGTAGAGTTATCTTCTTCAGATTGTTGCCTGATTCGATCGCCACCACGATTTCGTGGTCTCCAGGGTAAGCTTTGAGGAGGTTACTAACTTGTTGCATGACATGCTTGGGAGTTCCTGACTTAATAAAGATTTCGTGGATCATATCTCGGGGAGTTTTACTGGTATCGATCACCGTACCTGAATCAACCACGACCTGAAGCTTATCTTCCCGATTATCTACCTTACCTCTAACTATCAAGGCTGAATCTTCGTGCCAGAGTTCCGGATTTTCGGCATAAAGTTTGGGGAAAATAATACAATCGATGGTTCCGGTATCGTCCTGTAGGGTGACAAAGGCCATTTTGGAGTTATTTTTCTTCGTATTAACCAGCTTTTCTCGACTCACAACACCAGCTAGGGTAACCGTCTGATTTAAGTGGAGAGTCGGGTCTAGATGGGCGATCTTGTGAGAAATAAGGTCCGAAACTATTCTGACGATCTTTTTGACAGGATTATCCGACAGATAAAAGCCCAAAAGCTCCTTTTCCAGTTTCAGTTTGTCTTCCAGAGACATTTCCGGAATATTGGGTAGATTGTCGACAGTGTTGTCAACCGAGACTGACCCAAATAAGCTGACCTGACTTTCACCGTTTCTTTTCTGAATTCGAGCCGAACCTTCTCGAATAATTGGTAGGGCGGCTAGAAGCTGGGCCCGATTCCCGAAACGGTCAAGAGCCCCGGATTTGATTAGAGATTCAGCAACTCTTTTATTTACTTTTTGAAGATCAACTCTTCTCAAAAAGTCGGTAAACGAGATAAAGTCTCCGTTTTTTCTGGCATCCAAAATGGCCGTAATGGCTGACGTACCAACATTCTTTATGGCTGAAAGTCCGAAACGGATTGCTTTCCCGGAATCTCTGGCTCTTCCTTCCTGTAGCCATAGGTCTTCCGCCAAGCTGACAACGGTAAAATCAGTCAGCGATTCATTTACGTCCGGTGGTAACACTTTTATACCAAGTTTTTCACACTCGGATATCGCTAGAACAATCTTGTCTGTATCCCCTGCCTCAACGGACATTAGTGCGGTCATATACTCAACCGGATAGTGAGCCTTGATGTATGCCGTCCAGTAGGCAACAATACCGTAAGATGCGGCATGGGCCTTATTGAATCCGTATGCAGCAAAAGTCTCTATTTGCTTAAAGAGATCTTCGGCCTTTTCTCTTGTTATATTGGAATGAGTGATACAGCCTTCAACGAACTTAGAGTGCTGAGCTTCCATCTCAGAAACTATTTTCTTGCCAATAGCCTTTCTAAATTTATCGGCCTCTTCCCAGTTGTAACCCGCTAGTTGGATGGCCATAAAGAGAACGTCGTCTTGATAAGTGATAATACCGTATGACTGATCAAGAATTTTCTCGAGACCAGGAACAAAGTAGGACACTTTGGCAGGATTATGTTTACGAATAATATATTCCGGAATACTGCCCATGGGACCAGGGCGATAAAGAGCCACCATGGCCATAACATCTTCAATTCTTTCAGGTTTTAGATCAATCAAATATTTGGTCATACCACCACCGGCCAACTGAAAGACGCCGAAGGTTTCACCTCTGGCCAGCATTTCGTAAGTTGGGGTGTCGTCCAGTGGGATTTTTTTAATGTTTATTTTGATATCGTAAAGTTTTTCGACGAGTTTGACCGCATTGGCGAGAATGGTGAGGTTAGCAATTCCTAATATATCAAGCTTTATCAAGCCAACATCTTCGCAGGCATGCATCTCGTATTGAGTAATGACTCGATCTCCCCCACCGGTTTCTTGCTGAAGGGGAGTAAATTTCACCAGATTGTCGGGGCCGACGATCACCGCGGCGGCATGTACAGAAATATGGCGAGCATTACCCTCTACCTTTTGGGCCATATCCAACAAGCGTTTTATCTCTGGATCGTCGTTTTTCATCTTTTGAAGCTCGGGTGTGGTTTCCAGAGCTTTCTTTAAAGTCATGGGGAACCCTTGACTGCCTTCTGGTACCGTCTTGGAAATTTTATCTACTTTGGAATATGGCATCCCCATTACTCGTCCGATATCCCGGACTGCGGCTCTTGCTTTCATGGTGCCAAAAGTGCAGATCTGACCTACTTTCTCCTGACCGTAGGTGTCGGCCAGATAGTGAATCAAGGCGTCACGATGAATATCAGCGACATCCAAATCAATATCCGGAGGTGATGGTCGAAAAGGGTTCAGGAAACGTTCGAAGGGTAACCTAAAATATAAGGGGTCGACCGTCGTGATCCCTATACAATAAGAAACAAGAGAACCGGCTGCCGACCCTCTAGTGTTGGTGTAAATTCCAGCGTCATTAGCGAAGTTAACAATGCCGGATTCAAGCAAAAAGTAGGGTGAATAACCCTTCTTTTCTATTACTTCCAGTTCATATTCAAGTCTGGTTCTCTGCTCTTCGTTTACAGACCCAAATATATCTTGGCAACCGATGTACGCTTTTTCACGCAGAACCTCTCCGGCCGATTTTCCGGTCGGAAGATCCAGCTTGGGAAAATACCATTCCCCCAGTTTGATGCTAACATCACAGCGTTCAGCAATCTTTTGAGTATTATCCAATGTCTCTGGTAAATCCTGAAACTCAGATCCCATTTCGTCGGGGCTTTTGAGATAAAAATCTGGAGTGTCGACGAAGCGCATGCGATTGGTATCATCAAGCATTTTCCCAGTCTGAACACAAACTAAGGCATCTTGGGCGGCGGCATCCTCTTGGTTTATATAATGAGAGTCGTTAGTGGCTATCAGTGGTATCCCTAGTTCTCGGGAGAGCTTAATTAATCCTGCCTCAGCTTTAATTTCATTCTGATGAAAATCCAGTAGTTTGGGTTTAATTTCAGCCGGTACCAACGGGTTTAAAGCATATCGGTCGTAATGATGTCGCTGTAATTCGATAAAAATGTTTCCCGATCCGAATATTTGTTCATATTCGATAAGTTCTTTTTTGGCAGATTCCACCCCCTCTTCAATTAGTAATTTTTGGACTCGTCCTGCCGGACAGGCGGTGGTGCAAATAAGGCCTTTTGAGTATTTTGACAAGGTTTCCTTGTCTACTCTCGGTTTGTAATAGAAACCTTCCGTCTGACCGATGGTGACGATTTTGAGTAGGTTTTGATAACCTTCAAAGTTTTCTGCCAGTAGAATCAAGTGGTTGGCGTCGGACTTGGTCTTATCGAGGCGGGAACTTTTGGCCAAATAGATCTCACAGCCAATGATAGGTTTGATTTCTTCCTTGAGAGCCTTCTTATAGAACTCGATCGCACCATACATGGAGCCATGATCTGTAATAGCCACTGCAGTTTGTCCGAGCTCTTTTGTTTTGGCTACGAGTTTACCAATTTTACTCAGCCCATCCAACAGGGAAAACTCGGTATGAACGTGAAGATGGGTGAACTTTGGCATGCTTAGTTATCTTCAGGGTTGTCCGCGAATATTTCAAGTGGTGGATCGAAGTTTTCTGAATCCCCAAAAATGTGCATGCTTATAATCTGCGTAAACTTGGCTCAAACTTACGACTCGATAGGGGAGTTCGATCCTTTGCTTTTCCCAGACCACTATCTCATCCTTTGGTCCATGTCCTAGGGCTAAAAAGGTATGAAATTTAGTTGTCTCTCCTCTGGAGTTGCCGAGCTCTGTGCTTACATGAACGATGCAGGGAAAGCCAAAAAACTCCACCGCCTTCCTCAGCTCAAATTCCTGATCAATCTGAAAATAGTCTCCGTCAAAGAAGTCTTCCTTACAGTTTTGCGGTCTGGTGCCGGACAGATCTCGAGTTTCGAGAGCTGCCACAGCGGCATGACAGTACCAATGTTTTACGTGTTCTAAACTTCCTTTGTATCTTGGACGGAGTCCTTTACGCTTGTGCCAGTCATAATACCAGGGGTCATTCCGGTGCAAAGGATCCATGTCTCTTTCGGCTCGAATCTGAAGAATTAAAGTATTTCGGATGATTGCCCTTTGGTCCTTTGATAACAAAGCATAACCTTCCGTTGCCTCCAACTTGGCTACATCGTGCTTATATCTTGCTTGTTCATTATCTAAATCAGGTCTCGAATAGCTTATTTTTTCCATATTTTCTGCCCATAGTATACTATATATATGAGTTTTGCCGATGAAGTTTACAAATTTCTAAAAAGTGTACCTAAAGGAGAAGTGACGACTTATAAGGCGTTGGGTGAGAAATTAGGCACCAAAGCTTACAGAGCCGTCGGTCAGGCGTTAAAACATAACCCATACGCTCCCGATGTCCCCTGCCATCGAGTGGTTCGAAGTGACGGCACCATTGGTGGGTTTATGGGAAAAACAGATGGTGAAGAAATTCAAAAGAAAATTCGACTGCTCCGATCGGAAGGGATAGTGGTGGAGCATGGGAAAATTGTTGGATTCCCAAACAAGCTCTGCTTATTTGTTGAGTAGGTCTAACACAACTTCACTGAGGGTCTTTGGGTCGGCGGTACCTTTGGTTTCTTTCATGGCCTGACCAACAAAGAAGCCGGCTACAGCGATCTTGCCGCCTTTGAAGTCTGCCACTAGAACTGGGTTAGCCAGCATAATTCCTTGAATAACTTTTTCCAGCTCTCCCCTATCGGTGTTGCCAACTTTGGTAAGTTCTTGATATCGAACTAGAACGTGTTCTGCTGGGTCGAGCTTCCCATTGACGATCAAACTGGCAAGTTTCTTTGATTCAATCCGATCATCGTCGGAATAGTCATGAATAATTTGAATAGCGACTTGATTTTGGGTGCTGACAAGGATCTTGGCATCTTTTCTCTCCACACCAAGGTTTTTTAATGAAGATATTTCCTGATCGGGGAGCAGAGGGAGTTCTTTCCCAATTTTTTCTACAAAATCTTCCTCAATAATAAATGGGGGGATGTCCGGCTCAGGAAAATACCGATAATCTTTGGCCTCTTCTTTGGTTCTTTGCAGGAAGGTGACCTTTTTGACCGAATCGTACCCTCTGGTGGTTTTGTTGGTTGAGCTCTTTTCGACGCCGGTTTTTTCAAAATCTTCGACCTGACGCTTGATTTCAAATTCAATGGCCTGTACAGCAAAATTAAAGGAGTTAATGTTTTTTATCTCCACCAAAGGAGTGTAACGTATTCCCGCTTCATTCTCGATACAAACGTTGACTGTTGGTTCCAAACGCATCTGTCCTTTTTCCATATCGGCGCTTGAGACGCCGATGGCGCGAATGATTTCGTGAACTTTTTTTAAATATTCTTTGGCTTCAGCACTACTGGACATATCAGGCTTAGAGACTATTTCGACGAGAGGAACGCCGGAACGATTGAAGTCCACTAGGGTAACTTTTTCTCCATTTAAGACGGTATGCTGGAGTTTGCCGGTATCTTCTTCTTGATGAACTCTTTCGATGCCAATCTTTTTTCCGGAATCAAGATTCAGAAATCCTTCTGAACAAAAGGGCTGGTCGTACTGACTAATCTGGTATCCCTTGGCCAGATCGGGATAAAAATATTGTTTGCGATCAAATTTGGACAGTCTGTTGATAGAACAATTGAGAGCCAAACCAATTTTGAGACAAGATTCGAGAGCTTTTTTGTTGGGTACCGGTAATGCACCGGGTAAACCAAGACATACAGGGCAGGTTTGAGTATTGGGAACTTTTCCAAAATGATCTGCTGGACAGCCACAAAACATTTTCGATTTTGTTTCCAGCTCCACGTGGACTTCCAGTCCTATTAAGGGTGTAATATTCATAAAGTTTTGTCTATATCAGGAAACTGTTGAAAATCGGTATTTCGTTGGTAACAATCAGCAATCATCAAGGCTTTTGACTCCTGAAACTGGTCGCAGGTGATCTGTAAGCCAATTGGGAGACCGTCAACAAAACCGCAGGGAACTCCAGCGCTAGTTAGTCCGGCGACAGAGCTCTGCTCGACGAGAATATCTTCCATTTCTCCAAACATGGGTTGGTTTTTGGTAGCGCCAAGAGAAAGTGCCGGTCCGGGAGAGACGGCTCCGATAACAGCATCGTAGGTTTTAAATATTTCGGCAAACTGATCAATCATTTTAGTACGGACTGCCTGGGCTTTTTTGTAATAGGCATCATAGTAGCCGGAAGACAAAGTATAGGTGCCAAGCATAATACGCCGTTTGGTCTCTTCACAAAAAGAATCTCGTGTATGGCCAAAACGAATACCATCGAATCTGGCTAGGTTGGAACTGACCTCTGAGCGCTGAACAACGGTATAGACGCCAATAGCATATTTGGGATCCATCAGAGAGACCTCTTCAACAATTGCCCCAAGTGAACGAAATTTTTCGGCCGCATCCAGGATTAATTTTTTGACATCATCTCTCATATCTGTCAGTAAATATTCTTTGACCATGCCGATTTTGACACCTTTTAGATCTTTATTATTTAAAAATGTCGGATAGTTCTCGACCGGGGCCGGACTAGTGGTGGCATCGAAAGGATCTTGACCCGAAATTACTTTAGCAACGAGAGCCGCGTCGGCTACCGTTTTCGCGATTGGGCCAGGCGAATCGGTAGAGCTGGCCATGGCAATACAGCCGTAGCGCCCGGCACGACCATATGTCGGCTTAAATCCGGTGACACCACACCAAGCGGCTGGTTGGCGAATTGAGCCGGCGGTCTCACTACCAAGAGCAGCAGTCGCTAATTGGGCAGAAACGGCAGCAGCCGAACCACCCGAAGAACCTCCAGGTAGTTTGTCAGGATTCCAGGGGTTATGAGTAGGGCCGAAGTCAGACGTTTCGGTGCTACTACCATGTGCAAAAGAATCCATATTGGTTTTACCCAAAAAGATGGCGCCAGCCGCTAACAGTTTACTCGTAACAGATGACTCGTATTGAGGCATATAACCCTCAAGAATATGAGAACTGGCAGTTGTGGAAATGCCAATGGTAAGGAAATTATCTTTTATGGCCATGGGAATACCGAGCAGTTCCCTATCAATCCCCTTCTCCGCGATTTCTTTGTCGATGGCAGCCGCTTGGGCAATAGCGTTTGGGTTGAGGGCCAAAAAAACATTTAGCTTAGGATTGTATTTCTCGATGCGGCTCAAAAAGTGTTTAACCAAGTCAACACAGGAAAAACTTTTAGAACGGTACCCCTCATGAACTTCTTTGATAGTTAACTCGTGTAGTTGTTTCATTAGATAACACTTTCTGTTTCGTCCGTGTCTATAACTCGAGGGACAACAAAAAAGCCGTGGCTGGTAAGTTTGGCCTCTCTGAGAGCGACCTCTTGAGGAAGAATTCTAGTTAGATCAATGACATCGTCTCGGGATATGTTGGTTAGACCGGTGACTTGATATGTGGCAGGAACGTCAGAGGTATTGATCTCATTTAACCGATTGATCATGTCGACTGTTTCTGTGAACTGCCCGGCAAAGAGATCAACTTCGTCTTTTTGAAGTTTGAGGTTGGCCAGTTTGGCAATTTTTTTGACGTCGTCAGGGGTAACGGTTACTTTGTGCACAAATCCAATTTTAGCAGGATTTTCTGTGCTGGGAAGGTACATGGTACAATACCCCATAAGTACATTTCAAGGTAATTGGAGGTCTTAGATGAACACAAAGGATGATTTTGTTAGATGGTTCGAGGATGGAAAGAAGAAAGGCGCTACTCACGCGATAATAGTTTGTGATACCTTCGATCACACTGATTTTCCAATTTACGTAATGCCTGGTGAAAATTGTCGCGAAAAAGCGGAGAGTGAAGGCAAAAAACCGATGCAGCGAGTAATGGAAGTCTATTCCCTATCCCTGGATTTTGAGACACAGTTCAAAGAAGTTCGCGCCTTCCATTACGATTAGATCTTTTGAGGTCGCTCCCACAGACGTGGGAGTTTTTTTGTGGTCTAATCTTCGTTCAGGAAGTTAGGGCTGAGAACGATTTTTTTGTTTTTGACTTCGTAAGCAATATCGCAGACATTGTTGAGAAGATCGTGGTCGTGTGAAATCAAAAGTACAGTGCCCTCGTAATCGACCAGAAATTCTTCAAGAGCGGCGACTGATTTTAGGTCAAGATGGTTGGTGGGCTCGTCGAGGATTAGAATGTCAGGATTGGTGTAAAGAAAGAGAGCTAACTGAAGACGAGCCTTTTGGCCGCCGGAAAGGGTCCATATCTTGGATTTGATCGTGTGTTTACTAAAATAAAACTTGCGGAGAACGGCGGCGGCTTCGTAATCGGCTATGGGAAATCTTTTGGTAAAACAGTCGATGGGTGAAGAGTCTTTGTCCAACGCCTCGAGATGTTCCTGAGAGTAATAGCCGACTTTAAGGTTTTCACCTGTTCGGGCAACACCCACAGAGGGTTCGAGATGACCAAGAATCAGTTTGATCAGAGTTGACTTACCGGAGCCATTGGGAGAAATCAAAGCTACCTTCTCCCCTACCTCAATAAAGAGCTCGGCGTTTTCAAAAACAGAATTCTCCGGATAGGAAAAATCCAGATCTTTCACCATAATGGCAATTTTATGCTTGATCTGTTTACCGGAAACAGAAGTACTAAGCTGAATGTGGGCATCGTGCTTTTTGGGATCTTTGACCATCTCGGCTTCAAATCGAGCTAGACGTTTTTCTAATGCATGATAATAACGGGCCATTTTGGGACCACTGGAGGCGCGCGCCTTGAAAACGTTAACCAAGTCTTTGAGTCTTTTGTGTTCTTTTTCTTGAACATGGAAGAGGTGCTCCATACTTTCTCTTTCCTTTTCATATTCGTTGACAAACTTTTCATAGCCAAAGGGGTAGGTACGGATTTCACGATCCTCCACCAGCCAAGTATGCGTGGTGATTTGTTTGAGTAAATGCCTGTCGTGAGAAATCATAATGACTAGGCCAGCGAAGGACTCAATGGCGCTGGCCAACCACTGCTTGTTTTCGATGTCCAGGTGATTGTCCGGCTCGTCCAAAAGAAGCACGTCGTAAAGATTAGAGTAAATGAGATCGGCTAAGAGGGCAATTTTCTTTTGGCCGCCGGACAAGGTTGGAAGTGAATCAATCTCCTGTTGAAGATAGCCAATCCGCACCTCCCCTCCCCACTCGATCTTGCCGCTATCCTGCTCTTCCAGTCCCATGAGGATTTTTAAAAGCGTCGACTTCCCGGAACCGTTGTCCCCAATCAAAGCCACCACTCCATTGCCGGTGTGAGTCAGCGTAATATCGTCCAACAAAGGCTGGTTGTAGCTTTTTTCGAGCTTGGTAATTTTGAGATTGATCACAGCCCCTATTTTACCGACAAACGGCCATCTTTGATACCTACGGAAATATTTCGGCCTATTTGGAGTTTGCCTTCGATGATTTGGAGGGCGAGTTCGTCTTCTATTTTGTTTTGGAGTACTCTTTTGACCGGGCGAGCGCCGTAGATTTTGTCGAAGCCAAAGAGAGCAACGTAATCACTCACGGATTTGTCAAATGTTATTTGGAAACCTTTGGAGGCTAGTCGATTCGACAATTCCCCAAGTTGAATCTCCACAATCTTGGCTACCTCTTCTTTACCCAGACGCTTGAAAGTAATAATCTGATCGATGCGATTCAAGAACTCCGGACGGAAGCTGGCTCGTAGAATCTCAAACATTTTGGCTTCCCTATCGGCTTCATCGAGATTATCGTCGGTCACAAAACTGCCACCAAGATTACTGGTCATGATAATGACCGTATTTTTAAAATTCACAGTATGCCCCTTGCCATCCGTAAGGCGTCCATCGTCTAGTATTTGCAAGAAAGCACTAAAGATTTGAGGATGTGCCTTTTCGATTTCGTCAAAAAGAATCACTGAGTAAGGTTTGCGTCGTACAGACTCTGTAAGTTGACCTCCTTCTTCATACCCCACATAGCCTGGAGGGGCTCCAATTAAACGAGCAATCGAATGGCTTTCGGTATATTCCGTCATATCGATGCGAATTAGAGCCCTCTCATCGCCAAAAAGTTCTTCAGCCAAAGCTTTTGCTGTTTCGGTTTTACCTACTCCTGTGGGTCCTAAAAATAGGAACGAAACAATTGGTCTGTCCTCGTCTGAGATACCGGCTCGTGATCTGCGGATGGCGTTGGCGACCGCTTTGATGGCGTTGTCTTGACCGACGACTCTCTTGGTTAGTTCTTCTTCCAAATGTATGAGTTTCGAAGATTCGGTATCCAGCAAACGAGTGACAGGAATTCCGGCCCAGCGGGAAATTACCTTGGCAATATCCTCAGTATCTACCTCCAGCTGGAGCACTCGATCTTCGGGTTTGATGCTTCCCCACTCTTTTTGTTTTTCTACCAGCTTAGTCTGGAGTTTGGGTAGAGTGCCGTACTTCAGCTCGGCGGCCACTTCAAGACGGACTTCTTTCTCGGCCGTATCAAGTTTGACTTTGGTTTGGTCTATTTCAAATTGAATTTTATTTATTTCTTCAATAATTCCTTTTTGTTGTTTCCAAGCGATTTCGACTTTGCCGGCTTGAAGTTTTTTGTCTTCACGATCTTTTTCCAAGATTTGCCGTCTGGCTTTAGCCGAATCTGAGTTTTCTTTCTTGAGAGCGGCTAGTTCAATTTCTATCTGAATAATTTTACGTTTTAACAAATCCAACTCCGCCGGCATGGACTCAATTTCAATTTTGAGAGAAGAAGCGGCTTCGTCGATAAGGTCGATAGCTTTGTCCGGCAAGAATCGATCTGGCAGGTAGCGGACAGAGAGATTAACAGCGGCAATAAGAGCGTCGTCGCTAATTCTCAGTTTGTGATGGATTTCGTATTTTTCTTTGATTCCACGAAGAATCGCAATGGTATCCTCTTGACCGGGTTCTTCGACGAGGATGGGTTGGAAGCGTCTCTCCAGGGCGGCATCCTTTTCGATATACTTGCGATACTCGTCGATGGTAGTGGCACCAATAAGGTGTAGTTCGCCCCTTGCTAGTGCGGGCTTCAAAATATTGGCGGCATCGACAGCTCCTTCTGCGGCGCCGGCGCCTACTAAAGTGTGAAGCTCATCAATAAATAAGATATATTTGCCTGAGCCTTTTTTGACTTCGTCAACGAGCCCCTTCATCCTTTGCTCGAACTCTCCTCGATATGACGCACCGGCCAAAACGCTAGCCATATCAAGCACTAAGAGGTCTTTATCCTTGATCGAGTCAGGAACATCACCATCGGCGATGCGGTTAGCGAGCCCTTCGACGAGGGCGGTTTTACCAACACCAGGGTCCCCGATCAAAACAGGATTGTTCTTGGTACGGCGTGATAATACCTGCATGACTCGACGAATTTCCATGTCACGGCCAATGACAGGGTCCAGCTGATGGGACTTGGCTTTGATTGTTAGATTGACAGTATACTTTTCTAAGACACTTCCTTTTTCTTCTGAGGGTGATGTGTTATTCATTACTAAAGAATACTACTGCCCTGGCACTCCGTCAAGTCGAGTGCTAAACGGACAATGATAAACTTGGGGTAATGGAAAAACTTGTGTTAATTAAACTGGGCGGAAGCTTGATAACCGATAAGAATATGGACCGAACTTCCAGACCGCAAACCATAGAACGACTGGCCAAAGAACTCAAGAAGATCCAGAAAAGCTTTGATGGAAGAATTATTGTCGCGCATGGTGCCGGATCTTTTGCCCATAGGCCGGCAGTAGAATTCAAAGTGAAGGAGGGTATCAAGGGACCGCTTCAATTTAAAGGCTTTCCGATCGTCGCCGACCGCGCAATTGAGCTTAACAGAATTGTAATAAAGGCTTTTCTTGACCGGAAACTATCGGTAGTTTCATTTTCGCCGGAGAGTTGTATTCTGGCAAATAACTTCAAGGCCGAAAAGGTATTTTGTGACCCGATTGAACAGGCATTGAAGATAGGATATTTGCCGGTGTTATACGGTGATGTCGTTTTTGATAAGAAAATTGGTGCCTGTATCTATTCGACAGAACTGGTACTGGGAGCATTGGCCGGAAAATTAGCCAAGAAATACAAAATTAGTTTTGTTTATTGTACGGATACTGACGGGGTATACGACTCGACCGGAAAGACCATCCCAGAAATAAACCACAAGAATATTAAGGAGGTCGAAAAATTTATCACCGGCTCCGGCCAGATTGATGTGACCGGAGGAATGGTGCACAAAGTGAGAGAGAGTTTGGCCATGGCTGATAGGGGCTTTGAAACAATTATAATCAACGGAAATAGACCGAACGAACTTTTAAAGGCGATCTTGGAAGCTAAACATCACGGAACACTCATACGACGTTAAAACATATCGGTATCCACACAGATTAACATGTACCACCAGGTTTCCAGTTCGTTTAGTTCTATGCCTTCTCTAGCTTTTTGAATGGTTTCCCGGCGAAGCCGACTAACAACCTCCGGTGGTTTCTTGCCCCAGATGAATTCCCAACCGATACCATACAATAAAGCCAAGTGAACCGATTCCAGAAGGTCTTCCTCAGGATCGATGGAGTCCAACACGGATTCCAACGAAAGAGAATCGGGTGATTCCCACAAGGTTTGGATTGCCGCGATGTCGGACTGCCAGAAGGATAATTTGGATTTTAGCTTTCCTACTTCACCGGAAATTACCGACGATAGAAGCATTTCTTTGGATATGGCTGAAGACATGTGCACAATTCTATCAGCTCTGCAGAATGAATCCTTTGGAGAGACCGAACTGGATGAACCCTTCGAGATCGAGAATAGTCTTACTGATTTGGCAATTTTGAAAAGAGACTCCCGTAGTATTTGAATCCGTAAAGTTAGTCCCTTTTAGTTTGCAATAATCAAAGATACCTTTTTCCAGATTAACTCGAGTGAGATCCATTTCCGAAAGGTCGCAGTTGGCAAAATAGACCGATGTCAGATCCGACTCGGGGAAAAGACAACCGGGAAGCTTTTGTTTTTCGAATGAGCAGCCTTCCATTAAACAGTGCTGAAATAGACATCCTGAAAGTGAACAATCCTTGAAGTTTATCCAATTCAATTTACTGTCTTCAAAACGGCATTTGGTGAAAGAGGTTGAGTCCAGTAAGGCATTACTGAAATCACAATTGAAAAATGAACAATCTTCAAAACCGGTGAATTTGAACTGGCACTTGGAAAATTTACAATCGACAAACTTGGTTTCCTCAAAGTCGGCTCCTTTGAGATCTTCATCGATGAATATTTTGTCTTTGATACTATTCATCATCTAGTGATAAAGATAAATAGTAAAATCACCATGTAGATAATCCTCGCGAAGGATTACGTTTTTGGTTAATCCGAAACAATAACCTGCAATCTCACTCGGAGAATAGGTAGCGAATGTTTCGTCCTGCTTGTGATGTTTTTGATCCAACATGTTAAAGGCAACACCTAATTTTGAATCAAAAAACATCTTTTTTATCATGGCGTAATAAACATCTTTATAGTTATCAACCATAAATGAGAGCGATCCGGATGCAAGAATATAGTCAAATTCATTGGTTTGAAATTGACCATAATCCCCCTCGATAAATTTAATGTGGGGTAAGTTTTTTTTCGCAGTCTCAATCATTAACGAGGTGACATCGATACCGGTATATAGAAATCCATGAAAACGGTTTGATAAGTATTGGTATAAATCTCCGAAACCACAACCAACATCAAGGATGGACTTATTGTTTAAGTCTCCGATCTCAGATAGAACCTTAAAGCGCGTCTTTTGAGTATGATCACTGATCCAGCTTAATCCTTGTGGAGTATTAACACCATGAGATCTTACTTTTGAGTCATAAAAATCATTCATTCGCTCCTGATCATGCGCAGAAAATTTCATGATTAACCTCCCCTGAGAGCTTTAATGCGCTCCTTAACTGGGGGGTGGGTGTTGAAGAGACCGGAGAACCAGCCTATGGAGTCGTGATGGTTTTTGAGTGGATTGGCTATGTAAAGATGGGCAGTAGCTTTGTTGGCTGCCTCGAGTGGTTCTTTATCGGCCGAGATTTTTTCTAGGGCGCTTGCTAACCCTTCCGGGTATTTTGTCAGTGCCGCACCGGATGCGTCGGCCAAGAATTCTCGTCTGCGAGATATCGCCAGCTGAATCAATTGGGCAATAATCGGTGAAAGTAGAGCCATGATAATTCCGACCACAAATAGAATGGCTCCTAGGTTGCCTTCATCGTCACGTCCTCGACCGCGGATACGAGTCCTGAGAAGGATATCAGCGAGGAGGGTGACCATGCCCACGAGTATGGTAACGATTCCCATAAGTCGGGTATCGTAGTTTCTTACATGACTCAGTTCATGAGCAACAACACCTTCCAATTCCGTACGAGTTAGTCTGCCGAGAATGCCGGTGGTAGCACAAACAACGGCGTGATCGGGATCCCGTCCGGTAGCAAAGGCGTTCATAGCAGTGTCCTCAATGACGAAAAGTTTGGGCATGGGTATGCGAGCAACAGAAACAAGGTTTTCGGTGACGGTGTAGAAATCAAAATGATCTCGCTTGTTGGCGGGAGTTGCTCCGGAAATGGAGAGGATGATACTGTCGGAAAAGTAGAAGCCGGCAAAGCTGAGGATGCCTGAAATGATCAGGGCAACGCCGACGAAACTGCTGTCGAACCCCATTGTGTAAGTAATGAGGTAAGAAACCGCCGCGATAAATGCAATAAAGATCGCGATGACTACCCCACTACGAAATTTATTTTCGTCGACTTGTTCATATATGTTTTTCATTCGATATCTTGATTATAAATCCTGGATTGCCACGTCGTGATTACACTCCTCGCAATGACGAATGGAGTGGGACCTGATCGTGAAATACACGATATCTTCGACCTACGGCAGGCAGGTTGCCACATCGTGAGTACTCTCCTCGCAATGACGAGGGATCAGAAAGAGATCTTGGTGTCTCTGGTTTCATCTTCGGAGACGGAAAGATGGGATCCATCAAGAGGTGTGTCCAAACCTTTCTGTGCCTTGAAACCGAAGATGCTTGCCACTAGATTGCTGGGGATGGTGACGATCTTGGTATTGTAATCGGCAGTCAAGTCGATCACTACCCGGCGGGCGTACATGAGTTTATCGGCAGTATCTCTAAGTTCGTCCATCAATCGCGAGACAACCTTTTCTCCTTTTAGCTCAGGATTGCTTTCAACCAAGACTTGAAGTTTGGGGACTAAATTACTTATAGCATCCGAAGCTTTCTCGATCTTGGACATATCATTACTTCCAGAAGCTTTGTCGACCAATTTTCTGGCAGAAACTATATCCTCATAAATCCCCTTTTCGTGCTTTAAATATCCTTTGACGGAGCTTTCTAGATTAGGGATAAGATTGGCTTGACGTTTCAGCTGATTGCCAATATCCTGGATGGAAGCAACTATTCTGGTTTTGGCGGTCTGAAACCAGTTGTAAAGCGAGATTACATAAAAGAATACTATTACGGCGACAACGAGAAGAAGGAGGGGAAAGTTCATATTATTTTTATAGATCCTGAATCATGTTCAGGAAGACTTTGTTAATAACAATGTCATTTTAGCACTGCCTGGAAGTTTTTCCACGATAATGAATTTACAATGTCGTTTTTAGTGGCATAACCTTTTCTGGCTTGCCAAACCCCATACTTCATCAGCTCCATCTGGTCTATTTCGTGACTGTCTGTATTAATTATTAATCTGACCCCGATACCAATCGCCATCCGAATTAGATCATGAGATAAATCAAGCCTGTCCGGATATGCGTTTACCTCGAGGATTTTATTGTTTTTGGCACAAAAATTGAAAATCTTTTCCCAATCGGCGGTGATAGGCTCTCTATTATTTATGATCCTGCCCGTCGGATGGCCTAGAATAACCGCTTTTGGGTGAGAAAGGGCGCTGATAATCCGATCGGTATTTTCATCCATACCTTTGTCGAAGGACGAATGAATGGATACAATGGCATAATCCAATGTGTTCATCAATTTTTTGCTTAGAGCAAGATCGCCATCGGGCCGAATATCGACCTCCATACCAATGAGTAACTTAATTCCTCTATTTTTCACGGCCTTTTCATAAGCACGAAAATCCTGCTCCAAATACTTTTTTCTGGCAGATAAAATGCTTTCGGTCTCTTTTTCTGTCAAGCCGAAATACTTGGGGTTATGATCCGAGACGCCGAGATATTCGTATCCTAGCTGATAAGCTTTATCTAGAATGTCACGAAGTGGGCTGACCCCTTGATCGTGTGAACTGGGGTAATCGAAATTGCTGTGAATGTGGAGATCCCCCTTGATGTCTTTTAGGTTAACTAGCTCACGTAATTTGTTTTGTAGAGAAAGCTCGATCTCGCCGGTATCCTCTCGAATCTCGGGAGGGATCATCTGCATTCCCAAGAAGCGATAAAAATCTTTTTCGTTTTTGAAACCCTTGAGTCGGCCGTTCTGCTTGATGCCGTATTCGGAGAGAGACAGACCTTTTTCTTTAGCGATAGTCCGCAAATGGATATTGTGCATCTTGGAACCGGTATAGTGCTGAAGTAAACTACCCCAGCCTAACGGTTCGGATAGTTTGATATCAACTTCGAAGCCATTCTGGAGTTTAACGTGACTGACGCGATCACCTTTGGTAATGACAGAGCTGATTTGCGGATACGATAAAACGTAGGCCATCGATTCCTCGGGATGTTTGGTATTGAGGGCAAGATCGATGTCTCCGACCGTTGAAAGCCGTCTTCTAAGACTTCCAAGTGGTTCGGCAGCGATAGTTAAGGGAGACTCTTTTAGATAGGAAATGTAATCCTCGGCAATTGAAAGGGCCTCCGAGAGAAGCATTCTACCCTTACCGGAATTTCTTATTTTAAGAGACTTGGTTAGTCGTACGACAGATTTTTCTTTGAAACTTTCTATCTTGCTTAATTTACCTGCTTTTATTAACTGCTGAAGACGTTGAAGGGCCGTTTTTTCATTTGACAGGTGAAATTTCTTGGCAAGCTTGTAGGCGGTTATGGGACCAACCCCCCGAATTTCCATAAGAGCAAACATGCCTGCCGGAACCTTCTTTAACTGAGAACTAAAATGGCGAACCTTACCTTTGGCAAAATACTCACCCAGATAACCCACAAGGGCTTTCCCGAGACCGGGAACAGTATCAAGTTTACCTTGACGCCAAAGTTCAGCTAGTGGCTCCGTAAGACTATCTATAACGGTGGCGGCGTTTAAATATGCTTTGACTCGGAAGGTATCACCCTCTTTAACACGAAAAACCGCCGCAACCCTTTCAAGGAGCTGGGCGGTTTCTCGGTTAACGGTCATACGACCATTATACGTAATTCTTACGAATTAAGAGCTAACTTAGCGGCCTCCGAAGGATCTACCACCAGTGGCGGGACGGTCTTCTTTGGGACGGGCTTCATTAACAATAATGTTGCGACCATCAAGATCAGCACCATTCATTTTTTCGATAGCACTCTTAGCAGCTTCAGCGTCTTCGAATTCAACGAATCCGAATCCCTTACTCCTGCCGGAGAACTTATCTGAAATAACTGTTACCTCACCTAGAGCACCAAAGGGAGAAAAGATCTCCTGGAGTCTGGTTTGAGTAATATTGTTCTGGCTCCTTTCTACTTTCCCCGTGGCCATCATCACCGCGAGACAATCTGTAAAGGTTAAGATGATTTAACTAAGGTATTATACCCTACTTTGATTTTTGCAGGTCTCGGATCTCTCTCATGAGGTCATCTACGAAAACCTGATAAGTATTAGTTGGACTCGTGGCGAGGTCGTAGACGTTGTTATCATGCCAATCGCAGGCGTCGCCACAAGCCTCACCTTGTTCTTTCATGGCTTTGGCTAGTTTTTCCTCCGCAACTTTTAGTTTTGCCTGTAATTGTTCAAGTTTTTCTGACTGGGTCATTTAAGTATTTTACCCCCAGAAGAGACAACTTGTATTAGCCTCAAAGTCAGATATAATCTAAGTTGTCATGTTTTGACATTGCTTTGGGGCTGTAGCGCAGTTGGTTAGCGCGTCTCCCTGTCACGGAGAAGGTCGGGGGTTCGAATCCCCCCAGCCTCGCATGTTTTTACCAAAGAAAATCCCCCTCGCACCAGGAGATTTTCTCTTTGTGTTAGGGGGCGATTAAGTTTTTATTCGAGGTTGGTGATCTCGATGATCTGCGCTCCCTGATCAAGACCAGGCTGACCGTTGACAATTGGGATCCACTTGGAGATTTTGATATGGTTCGTTTGATCTTGCGACGCGGGGATGTATGAACCGATGAAATAACCAGTTCCAGATTGTTCACCAGCAAGTTGAGCAATATCTTCCCATGTGAGGATGGTGGCGCCATAGATCATGTTGTAGACACCGCCTCCACGGAAGGCCTTGAAGATGTTGAAGTGTTCCTCGCATGAATGGTTCTGTTTTTCCCCACACTGCGGACAATGGGGTGTGTTCGGGTCAATTTCCCGCTGACACTTCTCACAGGGACAAACCGTATTCAAAATTATCATCAGACTTCTCCTTGTTATCGTGCGATTTGATTCTGGTAAATGATACCATAAATATCATCAACTGCGCTATGGGGTATGTATCCGTGCCCGGTTTGAGCTGATAGGGTGCGGAATCCGTCCCACTAGCCATGCAAATTGCTTTCCAAAAAGCCTCTGGTCTGTTTTGGTGCCTGTTGCAAAACATCAGCCATTTTTTTGATTGCCTATTGACAAACATAAGTCTTTATATAAGATTGAGATATGAAAAAAGGACAGAGTACGGAAAAACGTATTAAAAATATCCTAAAATTCTTCAAAATGAATGAAAATGCCATCAGTACGTTGATGGGTGCGGTGGTGATAGTGGTGATTGCCGGGTTGATTTTTAACTATTTCCGGACCGCAAACCTTAAAACATGGCAAGGAATCTTACTAAATGATCAACAAACTGCTACAACAGAAAAGAAGGATGAACCAATCAATGACAAACTAATTGCCACCTATAAGGTAGTCAAGGGAGATGATCTTTGGCACATCTCAGAGAAACACTACAAGTCTGGATATAACTATGTCGACATTATGAGTGAAAACAAGATTACCGGAAAAGGAGTGATTACGGCAGGAATGGAACTAAGAATTCCTAAAGTCGACCCGAAAAAGATCACCGTAGTAGAAACCAAAAAGGAGATTGCGATTTCTGACAAAGGAAACGTTATTAAGGCTGAAGTAAATCCATCCGGTAAACCAATCGAGGTTGGTGAATACACTACTCAGAAGGGTGACTCATATTGGAAGCTGGCTGTCCGAGCTTACGGTGATGGCTTCAAGTGGACCAAGATATACTGGGCTAATAAAAAGGTCTTCGTCAATCCGGATTTGATATATTCCGGAGTCAAAATTACTATTCCAAAATTGGAACAATAACCTATACGGGGACATAGAAAAGGCGGTCATGATGACCGCCGATGGTACTACTCGCTCATTCCACCCAGCTCCTGTTTAAACTCAACTGAACCTACGAAATAGTTTTGGCTTATTTTTACCAAATACACTTTTGATTGATACAGACCGAGACCGTTTCGGATCATCACGCAATCGAAGTGGTGAGTTTGAGAAGAATTAACCGAATGATTAGTTATATTTTGTAAACAGACACTCTCTGAATCATCGAGAGTAGCCTGGGCCGTTTTGCCAGAGAAGACCAGATTTCGAAGCTCTTCAGAACGCATGTTGAGTGTCCCGTGACCGGAAAGAAAAGCCATGTGATACCTCCATTTATCAAAGTATGGGGTATTTTAGCATCAAAATGCCTAAATCGAGCCACAAAAAAGTGTGTCTATAAAGGACACACTTTGAGTAAATCACTCCCACGCATCTTGAAGATGTAATTCCAGGTCCAAAATGAAGATATCCTGGTTGTGGTTGAATAGTTTTACAGTAGCTTTTCCATCTACTTCGGTTATTCTAGGTTCGTCGGAATCCCCTTCAATTTTGACTCCCGCCAGCTCTCCATCATTGAGATCGCGATGTAAATTAAGGTCGTAAATTCTTTGGATTGTAGTGGTTTGACCACCAACGTGGATTATTAAATTACCTCTCCCCAAAAATAAATCCAGCAATATGTCTCTATTAACGGACGTCGAGTAGTATTCTGTTCGAAAACTCATTATGCCTCCGATTTGTCAAAGTATGGGATATTTTAGCACCTAAGAGCCGGGGGTGGGACTCGAAGTCTTCGGTCGATCCTGCTGGATCGCCTCAGACCGCGCCTCAGCGCCAGTCGCGCTTCCGGCAGGTTCTCCTTCCACCTGATTACATAATTATGATTATCCCCAAGGGGAAAATCATAATTCTGAGCCGGGGGTGGGACTCGAACCCACTACCTGCGGTTTACGATACCGCCGCTCTACCTGCTGAGCTACCCCGGCAATATCCATATTCTACTCGAATCGAAGTAAAATAGGACGTATGCCATTCAAATTCATCAAAAATTCTGACGGGACTGGAGTGCTAACCACCGATCATGGTGAAGTTCAGACACCGGTATTTATGCCGGTAGGTACGGCCGCAACGGTGAAGGCTTTGGACGGAGAAGATATCCGTACAACAAAAGCCGAGATTGTTCTTGCCAATACCTACCATCTATTTTTACGACCTGGAGAAAAGACTGTGTCTGAGATGGGTGGAGTTCAGAAGTTTATGAATTGGAACGGACCGATGCTAACTGATAGTGGTGGTTTTCAAGTATTTTCACTGGGACTAGGAGCCAAGGGTGAGACTCTGTCCAAAATCGACGAGGATGGGGTAACCTTTAAGTCCCACCTCGACGGACAAGTGCATAGGTTTACACCTGAAAAATCAATGGATATTCAGAGAGATTTGGGCGCCGACATTATTATGGCTTTCGACGAGTGCACGCCGGACAAAATTGAAAAAAAATATGTCAGAGAGGCTCTGGACAGAACCCATCGCTGGGCAGAAAGATGTCTTAAAAGATGGGAGGAGAATGGAAAGAAAAGTGCACAAGGCGCAGACCAAGCATTGTTTGGCATTATTCAAGGAAGTACCGATAGAGATATGAGAGAAGAGGCCGCCAAATTTATTTCTTCGATGCCGTTTGGTGGTGTGGCGCTCGGTGGAGAAACGATTGGTTATAACATGGAGGCAACTCAGGAAGTCATCGGGTGGGTCAAGCATCTGTTACCAAAAGACAAACCGATATACACGATGGGTTTGGGGCGTGATCCACAAAATATTGTAGATATCATTAAATGTGGCATTGATATGTTTGATTGTGTCGCACCCACGAGACTGGCGAGGAATGGGGCTCTATATCACGGGGAACTTCTAGGTGAAAACTTTGAGAGTGAGTTTTCCAACGGCAGATTAAATATCAGCAACGCACAATTCATCAAGGATAAATCCCTTATTATGGAGGGCTGTGATTGCTTTACCTGTCAATCGGGATACACTCGCGGATACCTGAATCATCTCTACAAATCAAAGGAGCTAACCTACTACCGCCTGGCCTCCATTCACAACGTGCGATTTATGGTACGTCTGGTAGAACAGATGAGGGGGAAGATGAGAAAGAACTCAAGGAATCAAGAACTCGGGAACTCAAGATAAAGAATATTTTTTAGACAATTAACATGGCGTCACCGAAGCTGAAGAATTTATATTTGTTTTTGATAGCCTCCGCATAAGCTTGATCCATGAGAGAGTCATAAAAATTAGTGAAGTGGATGGGCCCGCCTGCCGGCGAGGCAGGGGAGTTCGGAAAACTAACTAGAGCACTGACAAGCATTAATAGACTGGTGCTAGGTAAATGAAAGTTGGTGATCATCCCATCAATGAATTTAAATCGATATCCTGGCTGGATAAAAATATTGGTCTCCCCTGCCCCGCCTGAAAGATTTCCCGATTCGTCGGAGAGTGTTTCCAGCACCCGACAGGATGTTGTTCCAACAGCGATAATTCTTTTGCCTGATTTCTTGGCGATATTTAGCCTTTTGGCCACATCCTGTGAAAGTGTAAACGATTCGGCATGAAGTGTTTTTGTTGCCACCTGTTCCTCTGTGACCGGCTTGAAAGTACCGAGACCGACGTGAAGAGTGAGTTTTTCAATCTGAACTCCCTTATTTTGTAAACGGTTCAGAATTTCCGGAGTGAAATGGAGGCCAGCGGTCGGGGCTGCGGCACTCCCTTTTTCGCGGGCATAGACGGTTTGATATTGTTCTCTAAGTTCTGCTTCTTTGGAATCGGAATGGATGTAAGGAGGTAAGGGTGTTTTTCCGAGTTCATTGATTTTAGCGATAAGGTCTAGGCCTGATAGGTTAAATGTGATGGAGTGAGATTTCTCCACTCCTGCCTTGCTAGCAGGCAGATCGGTCGAAATGACGACGTGATGAAGTGTGCCAAAGAAACTTACGTCGAAGTTTATTTTCTGATCATCTTTGGTTTTACCTCGAACGAGGCACTCAAAAGTATCCGTTGAAGTCTGTTTAAGTAGAAGGATCTCAATTTTTCCACCGGTTTCTTTGGTGCCGAAAAGTCTGGCCGGAAAGACTTTGGTATCGTTTAGAACCAAGACACAACGATCATCCAAAAGATCGATCAAGTCGCGAAAAATGTGGTGGGTTAGACTTTGATTTGATCGATTCACGACTAATAATCTACAAGAGTCCCGTGGCTCGATGGCTTGCTGACCAATGAGTTCTTCTGGCAGTTCGAAGTGGAAGTCGGAAAGATTCATGATGCTATTATCCCAGATGGATCCCCGCATGCGCGAGGATGACGGTGGAGTGAGACCTGATCGTGAAATACACGATATCTTCGACCTACGGCAGGCAGGTTGCCACGGTTCGAAGTACCGAAACTCGCAATGACGGAGGGATGGATTGCTGCTTTCCCGCCAGAGGCGGACATGCGCGAGGATGACGGTGGAGTGAGATTGCTTCGGCTTGAGAACAAGACTCGCAATGACGAGTAGTAGTAAAATTGGTTATGATCGATTTGAAACAGAAAATTGAGAAGGAGATACGCTCCGTAGATAGACAAATCAAACAAACAGCAACTGAGCGTGATGAGAGTGCGACGCCGATGGAGTCGCAACATGACCAAACCCGACAAGTGGCAAATCAGCTTTATAACTCATTGCTTGAGGAAAGAAAGAAGCTGATGGAACTTAGAGGAGGTCTGTCAAAATATCATTCTGTCTTTTCTATGCTTAACACAGTCGATGGTTCGACCAGAAAATATTTTATTGTACCGAACGGGTTGGGAGGCACCGAAGAAGAAGGGGTGACACTCCTAAGCGAGAAAACTCCTTTGGCAAAAAATCTGTCGGGAAAAATTGTCGGTAACGAATTTGAGATCAACGGCCAGAAACTGAGGATCAAAAAAATTGAGGAAAATGTTTGAGGTATAGTTAATGTATGAAGTTTACAAAGGATAATCTGGAAGATCTGGCGAGAATTATGGACGAGAGGTTATTAAAATTTCACGAAGAGATAACCGAACCGATGGTCAATAATATTTATGAACGTCTGCATGAAGAAGTAGCTGTGGTCGCGGACAATACTTATAGAATTGAAAAGAAATTGGATAATATTGCCGAGCATGAAAAAAGGTTGATTAGACTGGAAGGGAGAGCTGTTGCATCTCTTTGAGAGATTTAACTATTTGGACTGACTGCTGTTTGTAGGCACAATACTCGCACTCGTGGGCCGGAGCCGGGATCGTATCCGAGTTTAGAAGTTCGCGAATCCCCAAGAGAGTTAACTCGACCCAGTCCGGATTGCCTTCATAAGGGAGTATTGACATCTCAAACTCCAGTTTACCGTCGAATTTGGGTAGATTTTTCATGGCATTGGCAAAAACGAAGTAGCCAGTTCTGGAAACGGGAAAACCGAGCTTACGAAAAATCCACTGGTAGACCTCGATCTGCCGTTTGTAAGATTGTTTCCACTCATCATCAAGAGACGGTGCCTTGGCGGAACTGGTGGATTTGTAGTCAACCATGACCAAATTACCTTTGCTGTCTTGCCATACGTCATCGACTAGACCGTTTATCAGAAGATTCGATTTTTCATCCACGACCAAGGCTCCTTCAAAGGCGGTGACTTCACCACGCCATTGGGGCAAATCCGGATGACTAAAAGGAATAGCGTCTATAGCGTATTTTTCCATCAGCTCATGTTTCTCACCTTTTTTGCGAAGAAGATCGAATTCGTTTTTTAGTAAGTTGTCGACGGCAGAATTTAAGGTGTAGGGTGGTGTAGATGGGCGTGACAAACCGAGACGAACGTCCATGTAGAAACAACGCGGGCACTGAGTATAGAGCTCAATCTTGGAACGGCTGATCTTGAAAGGCTCTTTAGATTTGGGATCAAAAATGCCTCTGGATTTCTTGTAGTACATGGCTCATGTTAACACAGAGGGTGTAGTGAGATTGCCACACCTCGGGTACGAGATTCGCAATGACGATAACTTAGGGTTCGAGAAGGTCGAGGCCTTTGACGGGAGGTAGTGATTGACCGGCCACGCCCTGAATGCTGCCATAGATACCGGCGGTGCTCATGAGGATCCTCTCAGCTTGGGCTTCTCTTTCTTTCCAGATTTTCTCAAAGGAGGCTCTTTCTTTGGAGATTTGAAGCTGCATGTTTTGGTGGACCTCGATGATGCTTTGGATCTGTTGCACGAAAGCATCACTCGTCAGATAGGTATAGATCATGTCTGCCTTGGTTCCCCTATCCTGACCGTTATGTTTTTCTCTGGCGACATCAATTAAGTTTTTACGCAAAATTTCGGCTAAGGGTTGAATGTATTTTGGTTCGGCGACCCAAACCCCTTGAAAGAAACCAAATCCTGATTTGATTTCTTTGGGAAGGACAGTGGTGACAATGACCGGAATATTGGCTTTGGAAGCACGGAGATCATCCTTAAGTTTCACCGCCCAATCATCAACCCAAGCTTTAGTTCGTTTGGACTCCCAAAGTATAACACCACATATAGTTCCCAGATTGGTTCTAACCACCTGGCTAATATCGGCTCCCTTGACTCCCTTGCCCACGGGATTTATTTCATCGCTTGGAAATGCTGTTTGGAGATAACTTTCCAGATCCAGCTCCTGGACTTCTCCTTGCAACTGTTGTGAACTTTGAGAAGCTTTCAATTGGGCATCTTCCAAAGATTTCTTGAGATCGTTTATCATCTTTTCTTTTTCCAGATCCTTTAGACGATGGGCATCGCTTGCCTCCAGTAGGGTTTGCTGACGGATTTTTTCTCTCTCAATATCCATTTGTTTTTGTTTTTCCAGTTCAAAAGATTTCTTCTCGTCTTCGAGCCGAAGTTTTTCCTGTCGAAGGAGGCGTTCCGACTCACGTGCCTCATCCAGTTTCTTGGTCTTGAAATCCAGTTCCTCTTTGATCACTTTCGATTCTTCTGCCGCCTCAGTCTTAAATTTTAGCTCGGCTTCCTTGAATATTTTTTCGGTAAGACCTCTTTCGACCTGTTCTCTGACTGTGGCACTAAGAGCTTCGGAAACTTCGATTTCTTCACCGCACTTGGGGCATTTTATTTGATTCGTCATGGGCTCATTATATCCGTTGTAAAATATAGAAATGAAAGTAAAAGTGGACAAAAAAAAATGTATTGGTTGTGGCGTGTGCGCGGATATTGCCGAGAAGATCTTTGTACTCAAAGATGGTATCTCTGAGCCGGTTGAGTCAGCCGACCTTAGTTCTCCAGAGATGCTTGAGGCGGCAAAAATGGCTGTAGAGGTTTGTCCGGTCCGAGCTATATCCATTGACAAATAAATGGCTAGTCTACAAGAAAGGCTGAAGAACGTTTACGGAAATCCGAAAAACAAAGAGGAGGAGAGACATTCGTGGATACCGAAAAGAACGGCCACTAATCCGTATGAAGAACTGAAAAGAAGTCACGGAGACGGAAGCCTCAGTTCTAAAAGGACAGAAGACTTAATGAGGGAACAGGAGATTTTGGGGGCTGCGAAAATTTATATTTTTGAAATTGTCGGACTCCGTCTTTTGAATAGTTATGGAGAAGAGGATTTGGAGTTTAAATTGCAGAATTTTCAAAAGTCGTGGGATACGCAATTTGATCGATACGGCACTATCATGGTTACAGCCATAAGCGAACTGACAATCGACATGAAATTTGTAAACAAGGACGGACAGATAAGGAAAGTGGTCCTGAGAAATAAAGTAGAGGAAATAAAGAAAAGGGAGAAAAATCAATAACCCCGCATCCTTTCGAGATATTTTTTGATCTGTCTTTTTGCTTGATTTCGAACTCTTATGACGCCGTCCATCAACACCCGATGCGTATCCCTAATATTTATCGGGCAACCAGGCAAGTTCATGTCAAACTTAATTTCATAACCCGACCTTGTGACTTTCTCGACGGCTAGCGAAGCGATCTTTAGGTCTTCTTGATAATTTTTTAGAAGTTTCCCCAAGCCTTGATCAAACTTGGTCTGGATTCTTTTCCTAAAACGATCACTTAAGGTTAGTTTCTGAGGATTAAAGATTATGTTCATAAAGCCAGTATACACAGAAATCCTAAATATATTTTATACTGAATTAGTGAAAATATTTTTGAGATTGGTTTTATTGTGCGCGGGAATTGGAATCATTATTTACGGATTAAAAACAATTCCCCTAAAAAATTACGGAATTGACTTGACTAACCGGAGCATTTACGTGGAAAGAAACCAAACACCCTTCCTACCGAACTGGTCAATCAACGAAGTACTCACTAAAATAAATATCGCTAGAGAACGGTCTGGATTTTCTAAAGTTAAAGTTAGTGACAAACTGAATCAGGCGGCACTGAGTAGATTGTCGGTTATCCTCACAGAAAATGATTATGAAGGTAAAACAACAGGGTTGACTCGCGAAGTCGCTATAAAAAATGCTGGATATGAGGCAAATTTAATCGGGGATTTACTATTAACCGATTTTTTTAAATCCAATGATCCGGTGATGGACTGGCTTGCAAACGACATTTCCAAAGGAACATTGTTGCATCCCGATTTCCGAGAAGCCGGTATTGCCATCAAAAATGGCCAGGATAAGGTGAGTGTCTATGTGATATTAGTGTCACCACGCAAGATAGTACCGCCATCAAAACAACCCACTTGGGGTGGTCCAGATTTATGGGATCTGGTAAACAAAAGACGGGTTGAACTTGGCGTGAACCCGCTGAGGCAAAAAGATGAGCTTTGTACTATCGCTTCGATTAGATTAAATGCGCTACTGGAGCTGGGTAAGCTTGACGGACACGCCGGGTTTGTACCGGTGCTTGAGAGACCTGATCTGAAATGGATTTCCGAAAAGTACAACGTCAGCGAGTTTTTGGCTCAAGGTTATTCGACACCTCTGGAAACAATAAAGGCTTGGGAAAATACCCTAGGTCACAAGGCACTTTTGGCTGGTGGGGAATATGTCTGGGGCTGTATATACGCCCAAAATACGTTTGCGGTGGCCATTGCGGCGTACTAGATAATGAAGCTATCTTCGGTGTTGTCTGTCTCCATAACGATTTCTTTCTCGAGAATATAGGTGTCTCGGTGGCCCATCTCCCCCACCCTTTCCCCCTCTCCCCTGGCGACAGACTCTAACGGCAGACAGTGAATACATCCACTCTTTCCATTCGGGCACTCGAATCTTTCCAGCTTTCGTGCTAATTTTATTTTTCGGCCGACATCCAAAATCTTTGACTCTGCACTAATTATGTCCGGAAGATCTATTTCTTTTGGCATATCGGAAAAATCCAGATACCAATAGCTAGCCTTTGTTACCGGACGCTTCTGACATCTCGCCACCAACAGATGATATATGGGGAGTTGTAGCGATTCGTTTGTTTCCTCTTTCTTGCTTGTTTTGAAGTCAATGATGTGAATACCATCATTATCTTTTAAGTACTCCAGCCAATCAATTTTGCCACAAAGAATAATGTTTTCATCTTCTGACAGCCAAAAGAACGGTAAACTTTCTTTAATTTTGACTGCCAAGTTTAGTAGCGGACCGGGATGGTCCATCACCCGCCTCAGCATGGCCTTACCTCTTTCCTTGTACTTGTGCTCCTCATCCAGATCCCTAAACCCGCCCTTTTTACCGGTAAGATTTTCCCAAACACGATCAAATTTTAGTACTAACGACTCATCAAAACGGGTTTCTGTGGGAACTGTGGATAGAGATTCGAGAACTTCATGAACGGCCGATCCAAGCGCGAGGGAGGGGGTGATTATTTGAATTTTATTCCCCGAACTCCTGTCTTTATAAATATTTTTTAAATAGTAGGCTCTGGGACACTGCAGAAAATCATTAATTGAGGTGTGCGATACCCAGACTGCGGAATACTTGTCTTTTGTCATCACCCTTGATTATATATATTTATAGATCGCCGCGCCCAAGATTAATGGCGATAACCAGAAAAATAGCTCCAAGTAAATAACCTCCCACGACATCGCTTGCCCAATGAGCACCCAGATAGATTCTAGAGATACCGATAGTAAGAATCAAGACGGTAGATGGAACAGCTATAAAAATCTTAAGCCATTGAGTTTGCACTTTGTACAAGGCCAGATAAAGCATGTACCCAAAAAAGACAGCAAACGTCAAAACATGAAGGCTGGGAAAACTTTTGCTAACAAGCGCTTCTTGAATTATTACGAGATCGCTCCCCGGGCGCGGACGATTGACCAAGCTCTTGACGAAACTCCCCACTGTTGCGGCAGATGCGGTAAGCAATGCGGTTTTGATGGCCTCTACTTTTAATCCGGCAAGGAACAGCAGGGGCATGGCCAATACGACAATTATTACCAGATTGAAATCATCGCCGATTTCGCTGACAACGTTCATAAATAATGAAAATATGGGGTTGTGGATACTTTGAACTGCTTGGCTAACCGTAAGATCTATCCCGAAATAGGCGAATCTATGGGCAACGATTCCAAGAAAAATGAATCCGGCTATCAACGTGCAGACAGACAGACGTAAATAATTATTTGATTTGATTAACTTCTTCATTTTCATGGGATGGTATCATCATAAAGTATGGAGAAGAAAAAAGGAATTTCTCTAAATGTAGTTATCTTGGGGATTGTTAGTTTTCTAAACGACGTTGCTTCGGAGATGGTTTATCCCGTCGTTCCTATATTCCTGATGTCTGTTCTCGGAGCTCCGGCTCTGATCGTGGGATTTATCGAAGGCCTAGCCGATTCTGTTTCAAAAATTCTTATGGCATTTAGCGGAATTCTTTCCGATAGATCTCAGAAGAGAAAACCTTATGTCGTTTGGGGATACAGTTTTGCCACATTTTCTCATTTAATTATGGCTACTGCCGGATCTTGGCCGGTAGTAATGCTTGGACGAATTATAAATCGCACGGGGAAAGGAATTAGAACTTCGGCCAGAGACGCACTCATCACCGAGAGCTCGGATAAAGTTAGCCGCGGAAGAAATTTTGGATTTCACAGAACCTTGGACTCACTCGGAGCGGTTGTCGGTCCACTCCTTTCAATAATTGTCCTAAAAATGCTAAATGGTAATTATCGGAACTTGTTTCTTATCGCATTTTTTCCTGCATTACTAGGGGTTCTCTTGTTTACTTTTTTTATCAAGGAAAAAGAAAAGCAACCACTTGGGATTAAGGGTCTGCGGTTCGAATGGTCAAAGGCGAATGATTCCTTCAAAATTTTTCTACTAATTAGTTTTATTTTTACACTAGGAAATAGCTCCGACGTTTTTATGATTCTCAGGGCCCAGAATCTGGGGCTTTCCATCGGGTTGACAATCTTTACGTACGTCCTTTTTAACTCCATATATGCACTCCTATCTCTCCCGGCAGGAATAATCGCCGACAAGATAGGTGCGCGAAAGATTCTTTTTATCGGGTTCTTGCTCTTCGCCTTAGTGTATTTTTCGTTTGGCTATATCGACTCACCTTTTTGGATCTGGATTCTTTTTCCAATCTATGGCATCTATATGGCGCTCACCGATGGGGTGGGTAAGGCTTATATTTCCAAACTTATTCCCCATGAGATTTCCGCGTCGGCCTTTGGGATATATCAAACTTTGATGGGAGTGGGCACATTTTTTGCCTCTACCTTAGCCGGAGCGCTATGGACTTTTGCCGGAGTGAGATCTCCTTTTTACTTTGGTGGAGTTATGGCCTTGGTTGCCGCTTTTCTTTTTCTGATTCTTACAAAGAGAGTTAGGATTGCCCAACCGATAGCCTAAGACTAGCCAAGAAGTCCGATACCCGACCATCCATGATGATTGACTGTCTGGTAAGTGGCCGGATCAATCTAAGCCCGGACATCGTCGTGCAACGGCTGAGGGCGACGTAGGCTTGACCGTGAGCGAAAGCCCCGCGTCCAAAGTCGATAACAACCTTTTCAAAAGTCTTTCCCTGACTCTTGTGAATGGTAATGGCCCAGGCAAGCCTTATGGGTAGTTGTTTGAAACTACCAACCTCGTTTGTTTCCAGAGTAGAAGTTTCTTGATTGAAAGCTGTTTTATACGAGGTCCAAGTAACGGGCTCAATCTTTTCTACTTCACCTCCATCAAGCTTTACATAAACACAGTTCGATTCTGCTTTGAATAGTGTGCCGACTGTGCCATTGATCCAGCGGTCCTGGACGTCATTATTGAGGAGCATGACCCGTGCTCCCGTTTTGAGAGTTACCATGTCGGCGGCAGGAGCTTGTTGAAGAGAAAAGTCCCCCGTTCTGGTAGCGTGGAAGGAATAAGATGGGCCTTCGATTTCATCAAGCCTTGTTTGATTTATCTTGTCTGCTTGGTCATTTATGGCTGTGAGGATAATGTAGCTATCAATACAGTCCCCTTCACTAATAATTTGATTATTTATAACGGTCAGGTCGTCTTCGGTTATGGAGTTGTTTCTAATGCGACTCAGAATTTCGATGAATTTTTTTTCTGATTGGCGATAGATAGTCTGAAGCTCGATATACTTTAACTGAGAATATAGTCCCTGAAAAAGATCACTAAATACTTTTGACGAAAAGAAGTAAGGGGTTTCATACAGTGCTTGTAGAGCATCTTTTTCCATATTGGTCACCACGGGAGGTAGTTGATGGAGATCGCCCACCATGACGATTCTAACGCCACCAAAAGGGATTTTCTTCTTTCTTACGGATCTTAAAAATGAGTCTATGCTGTCCAACAAGTCGGCTCTGACCATAGATATTTCGTCGATTATCAGAATGTCCAGGGCATTGTAAATCTTGGTCTTTTTGGAATGTTTTGCCTCCAAGTCGGCTCTCTCGGGCGTCACGTTTGGCGGAAAACCAAAAAAGGAATGAATTGTTTCACCTTTAACATTTAGGGCTGCAACACCGGTCGGAGCTACTACAGCTACGTTTTTGTCCGTATGATTACGAAAATGATCTAATAGAGTAGACTTGCCAGTACCGGCATTTCCAGTTAAGAAGATATTCTCCGTGCTATTTTCCAGCAGGTCAAGGACTTTTTGAGAACCTTCGTTAAAATCTATAGGCATATTATATTGAGAGTAATGAATGATTTCGATACAACCAGCGGCGATGTTCTTTGTAACGTGGATCAAACTTGGCAACCAGACCCCAGAAACGACTACTGTGGTTCCGATGAACCAGATGACAAACCTCGTGAATGACCACATAATCCACTACTTCGTGTGGTGCCATGATTAGTTTCCGATTGAAACATAGTCTGTTGCTTGGCGAACAACTTCCCCAGATAGAAGAAACTTTTTTGATATCGATGCGACTATAATTCACGCCTAATTTCTCGGTATACAGATTTACTTTTTCAGTGATGACGGAAATTCCGGTTTCTAGGTACCACCGTAGGAGACCATCTTTGATTTCGATGTCTCGTTTTTCCTCGATATGCCCGTAATAGAGACTGACTAGAATTAAACCTTCCGCCATTTCGACAGAAGTCCGCACTGGTTGGCCGATGAGCTTTATTTTGAGGGGATACTCCTCGCCAAAGTAGAGATGCTTTTCGCCCTCTTGATATTTTTTGGTGGATACGGTCGGCTTTATCTTTGCCAGAGATCTCAAAATCCAACCAGTTTTTTCATCAATGAACTTTTGAATGGCAAAGGAAGGCATCCAAAAAGGCGCGCGGACTATTACACCCTTTTCCGGATGCACGCTAATAGTGGTGCCGGTGGTTAATTTTTTGGAACGAATAATTTTATATGGAAAGGGTGGCACGCGGACTATTGTAAACTAAAATCAAGCTTCTAGAGTAACTCCAATGAATAGATAATGTCGTCCGAGGTGGCAAGAAGATCCCAGTCCGAGGTGTCGGTGGAGTTAGTTATAAGAATATATCCAAGCCCCTGTGGAACGTAAAAATAAGTGATCTCTTTTGAATATTCTTCAGAAGTAAAAGTGACACCGGTTAGAGAACCGATTGATACGGGAGAAATTGTTTCCAACAACTTAAACCTATCTCCCATCTTTTCCATTTTCAGATTGACACTTTGTTCCGCGATAGTGTTTATGGTGTCCTTACCGGAAAGCATCCCTTTCGAAATGACCACAGATAATCCTTCTTTGGAGAAGACAACCGATCCGTTGTTTTCTTTCTTGATGGAGATATCTCCGGGGTATTCCACTTGGAACTCCTGTATTTTATCAAGATAAATGTTTAGACCAGAAGAGTCCGAGGCGTTCGTGGCGGCGCCTAAAGTAGCTGGCGTGGGAGCCGTGTAGCTCTGAGGATTTTCGCCATTAATCAAAGGAGGTTTTTTACTTCTTTCCCCAATTATCGCCAATGACACCACCACCAACAAACCCAGTAGTGTCAATGCTTTGAGCATATCTATAAGTATACTATCTTACAAAACATTTGAGC
>LCIE01000011.1 GCA_001000865.1 Candidatus Collierbacteria bacterium GW2011_GWC2_44_18
ATCAAAAATTGTTCTTCATGAAGTTGAAAAAAATACCCGTCAAAAACTAGATAATCTTCACCTAAGAAGATTTTTTATGTTGGTAAAACATCTTCATATTGTTCAAAAATATCCTGACGATCAAGAAGTTCAAAAAGCTCGGCAAGTCATTGTCGAAAAAGACGCAACAATCTTGTCCGAAGCCAAACTTTCAAATTGTAAATTTCTTCTTACTCTAGACAAAAAAGATTTTATACAAGACAAAGTCAGAGAGTACATAAAACCAAAGCAAATACTAACTCCAAAAATGTTTTTCGAACTGCACCCAGATTAATCCAGACACGATATACTTAAACTAGATACATCGAACCAATAACCAATAACTCAGAACTTCGCACCAAGCTATGGCCATCCAACAACATCCATTACCGCAAGACATCAGCTCCTACCGCTTCCGCTTGATCGGTGATATGACCATCAAACAGTTCGCTTCACTTGGGGTGTCTATCGTTTACCCTTCTTCTTCAAATATCCCCTTTCCTTTCTCTTTATTGTCCTCGGAGTCGGTATGGCTTTTGTCCCGGTTCAAGGACGGTCGCTCGATATCTGGATTCTCGCCTTCATCAGATCTATATATTCACCCACTCAATATGTTTGGAAAAAATCCAAGGAGGTATCTAAAGATATGGCCCTCTCCACAGGTCCCATTGTCGGAACTCAGGCAGTGTCCAACGCCCGGATCGAACTCTCTACCGGAGCCACATCTTCTTCTCCCCAACCAACATCGGTTGTCTCGGAACCAATAACTAGTAACTCTGAACCATTAACTCCCCTCGTTTCCATTACTCCTGCTATTGTCACTCCAAACACACCCCTACCGGAAACGCCGTTTACCGTCTCAGATAATACTCCAGCTTCTCCTGCAATTCCCATCACCACCATATCTACTCAAATACCAATAACTAATAACCAAGAACTAGTCACTCCCCAAGCCGCTCAGCTCCCCATCCCCTTCACCCCCACCACCCCCAACACCCTGGTCGGTCTCACCCTCACTCCTGAAGGTAATATCCTTGAAGCGGTATTAGTCGAAATCCAAAAAAATGGTCTAACCTCTCGTGCCACCAAAAGTAACAAGCTTGGTCAATTCATGTTTGCTCGTCCTCTGGAAAATGGCCTCTATCAAATCCTCGCCGAAAAAGAAGGCTTCACCTTCTCTCCCTATTCTCTCGATCTTTCTGGAACAATTATCCGACCTCTTAAAATCCAAGCAATCTAATAACCCAGCACTATAATCACTTCGCACAAATATGTCTGAAAACATCAAATCCTCGACCCAGGAAAGTCTCGATATCTATACCATCAAAAATCATCTCATCTTTTTGAAAGATGGTTCTTGTTCATTGGTTCTAAAGACCACCGCCATCAACTTCAATCTGCTCTCCGAAGAGGAACAAGATGCTACAATCTATGCTTACGCAGGTCTCCTAAATTCACTCTCTTTTTCCATTCAAATTCTCATCCGTTCTCAGCGAAAAAATATTTCCGACTATATTAATCTTCTGGACAACCGGATTCAGGGAACACCATCTCAAAAGGTGAAAGAACAGCTCCTTTCTTACCGACAGTTTGTCAAATCACTTGTCAAAGAAAATCGGGTACTCGAAAAAAAATTCTATGTCATTGTTTCTTTTTCAGCAGTTGAGCTGGGTATTTCCAAGGCTACTTTTAATCCTCTGTCCAAAACCCCGCAAAAGCCCCCTTTTGATCTCCAATATATCGAAGAAAAAGCCTCTATGGCTCTGTACCCGCGACGTGATCACATCATCCGACAGTTTGCCAGAATCGGTCTCAAAGCCAGTCAACTTTCCACTAGTGAATTGGTTACCCTTTTTTACACTATCTACAACCAAGGTAGTGTCACCCAAGCGATTACCCCCGGAAGGTCCAACGCCTCCTAAAACCTATCGACTTCAGTTATACTTAAATCATGGCTTTGAACCTTTTTACGTTGGGCAAAAAAAACAGCACAGCCGTACCAAATCCCGCTGTCTCGGCGAGACAAGTTTCTACACCCCTCCAACCAGTAACTCCCCCGCTTGACATTCAAAAATCCGCCGCTTCTAGTCAATCTATCCAAGATATTATTGCCCCATCTGCCATAGAAGTAGACTTCTCTCACATCAAAATTGACGACGTCTATATTCGTACTCTTTTTGTCACCGGTTATCCTCGTTATGTCTCCGCCAACTGGCTCTCCCCTCTGATTAACTTCAATCACTCTTTGGATATTTCCATGTTTGTTTACCCAAGCGATTCCAAAGATACCCTCGACAGTCTCCGCCGGCGCATTGCCGAGATGGAAGCAGAGATAAATACCGACATAGAGCGGGGTCGCATTCCTCGTGCCGCCACCGAAGCCGGTCTCGAAGATGCCAAAGTTCTCCAATCACAGCTCGTCAAAGGTGCCGAAAAATTTTTCCAATTCTCACTCTATATCAGTATCTCCGCCGAATCGGAAAAAGAATTGGATACTTCTACCGCCCAAATCCAATCCATGCTGGCTTCCCTTTTGATCATAAGTAAGATTGCTTCCTTATCAATGGAGGAGGCTTTCAAAACCACCCTTCCCTACTGTAAAGACAAACTTATGCTCACAAGGAATATGGACACCACCGCTCTGTCCACCACCTTCCCTTTCACTTCATCGGAACTCTCAGACAATCAAGGAATTCTTTATGGCGTCAACGCTCACAATGACTCTCTCGTTATTTTTGACCGATTTTCACTAGAGAACGCCAATATGCTCATTCTCGCAACCAGTGGCGCAGGAAAAAGTCTAGCCTATAGTGAAACAGTCCTCATCAAAAACGTAGCCAACGAAGTTAAAAGGACCAAAATTGGTCCTCTAATTGAAAAAATAATTACGAAGAAAGGTTCAGTCAGGATTGATGATGAGATGGTTGGCAATGTTAATCCGGGAATTAAAGTATATTCTTTCAATCCTCGCACCCTCAAAGGTGAGTGGTCTTCCGTCACTGTAGCCGCCAAAAAAGATGCTCCAAGTCATCTTTATCGTTTTACCACCAAATCCGGACGTATCATCACCACTACAGCCGATCACAATATGCTGACGTTGGATAATGCCCAAATTCATGTTGTCAAAGGAGATTCTATTAAAGTTGGTGATTATCTTCCTCTCCCACGTCATATCCTTGCATCAACTTCATCGACATCCAAAAAATCAACGGAATACTATGAACTTCTTGGTTACTACGTTGCCGAAGGTTGCAGCACAAAAACATCAGTACGTATCAGTAATATGGAATCTGAAATTATCGAAAAAATATATTCTCTCTGTCAAAAACTGAATTTTAAAGCAACTCCCCTCAAAGGCCACGGGGTAATTGAGGGAGTTTCTATCAACTCCAAATCGCTTATCAGAAAAATAAAACTTAATAGATGTTTCGGAAAAGCCGGAACCAAAAAAATACCTTCGATTCTTTTTTCCGAAAAAAATAATATTAAAGCCGCTTTCCTCAGAGCATACTACGATGGCGATGGCTGTGTAGAACAACATGAGGTTACCTGTACCACCAAGTCTAAAGAATTGGCCTCAGATCTAAGCTATCTGCTTTATAACTTCGGTATTATTGCCAGGATCAAGCGTAAATTCAAAAGAGCAACCAATACCAACCACAGGGGAGATTTTTACTACCAACTTACTGTTTCTGGTCAAAAAGACCTCTCCTCATTTGCAAAACATATAAATTTTAACCTTCCTCGCAAAAAGAAAAAATTACAGAGCCTTCTTGGTAAAAAATCCAATCCCAATGATGATATTATTCCCAATCTAGAACAACCTCTTAAAGAAATTTACCAATTACTTTACCCTGATCAAGTCGGAGCTCCTCAAAAATTAATTGATCTGAAAAATGGAGAATATCACCCAACTTCGTCCTATTTACAAGAATTAATCGCAGAAATAAGGTTGCGAATAGTTTTCATCAACAATCAAGAGAAGCCTATTTTTGAATTAATCAGCCTTCCGCAATGGCAAGATTTAGCAAATAAGGGAGCTAAAAGTAAAAAATTCAACAAACAACTTTGGAAAGAGCTTGGACATACTTGGCAAACCATGCGAGCCAGAACCGTCATACCTAGTGTAAAGACCGTCCTCCATGTCTACCAAACCACCTCAGGCGTCCAAATAACAAAGGATTACCTTTTTGAAAATTTATACTCTACTTCAAAAAACTTGGGTATCACCTTTAGAGATATAGATTCCACTCTCCAAACAACTCTTGCCACAACCAAGGCTAATACTTCCTACGATAGGATATATAAAGGCAGTCAGTATCTATTGAAAAAATATATTGAGATACAAGACAACGTCAAAAAGGCAAATGAGATTATTCATCGTTTAGAAATTCTCGCTCACTCAGAATTATATTGGGATCCAATTGTCAAAATCTCCAAACTAAAGAGTAAACATCCTTTTGTTTACGACCTAACCGTCAACAACGAAGTCTTCTTTGCTGGTTTCGGTGGCATGTTCGTTCACAATTCCTATGCCGTCAAACTGGAGATCCTTCGTTCTCTCATGTTCGATTGCCAAATTATTATCCTGGACCCGGAAAACGAATATGAAATGGTCACCAAATCGGTTGGTGGTAACTATCTATCATTTTCTGCTAGCGCTTCACACAAGATCAATCCTTTTCAAATAGCCCGCCCAAAAGAAAGCACCGAAGATGAAATGGGCTACAAATATCTCTTCCTTATGTCTCTTCTAAAAATTATGATTGGGCAGATGGATCCTATCGAAGAAGCGACCATGAATCGAGCTCTCGTTCTCACCTATCGCCAAAAGGGAATTACCGAAGATCCTTCTACTCATACTCTTGAACCACCACGCATGGAAGATCTTTACCGTTCCCTCATTGGTATGGAAGAAGCCGTCAGCAAAACCTTGGCAGCCAGACTCGAGCGTTTTGTCATGGGCGCAGTCAAAGGAATTTTTGATCAGCAAAGTAATATCGATATCAATGCTCCTATTACTGTATTTACTCTTCGAGACACCGCCGACGAAATCCGTCCTATTGTCATGTTCATGATCCTTGACTTTGTCTGGAATGAAGTTCGAAAAAATCTTCGAAAAAGGATACTCGTAGTTGACGAGGCTTGGTATCTCATGCGCTATGAAGACTCCGCCAAAATTCTACAAGGTTTTGTTAAACGCGCGCGTAAGTATTATTTCGGTGTTTCCATCATTTCTCAAAATGTTGACGACTTTCTTGGCTCAGCCTATGGCAAAGCCATCATTACCAACTCAGCTCTAAAATTACTTCTCAAACAGTCCTCTGCCGCCATCAACCAGATCTCCGAAACCTTTTATCTTTCTCAAGGTGAGAAACAGTTGCTTCTTTCCGCCGGAGTCGGTGAAGGAATCTTCTTTGCCGGTATGAATCACGTGGCCATCAAAATTATTTCTTCCGCTGACGAACATGCCCTAGCTACCAGTAAGCCGGCTGAAATTCTTGAGCGCAAAAAACAGGCTGAACTTCAAGCCGCCGCCGAGACCGCCTCCCAAGACCACCCTCGAGAAATCACTGAGCCAACTAACCCCTAACCATGGCCAATCACGAAACAGAAATCTACGAACTTGGACAAATTCAACTGTATTTCCCAAAGAAAATAGAGGATCTCTCTGACAGTGATAGGTCCGAGGCACTTCGACTGTTTAGTATCGGCGCTGGATACTACAACCAGTTTTTTCGAAAAGACGCTGGTCACAAAGTCACTGCCAGCAGTTTTCAAAAAGAAGTCTCCCCTGGAGAGATTCAACAGATTATCGATTATTTATCTAAACCAGAACTAGAGGAACCGCAAGTAAAAAAAACCAAAACTCCGGCAAAAGAAGACTCTACTGTCCCCTCCGAAATCATAGCAGGTCTTATTAAAGAACTCGCCGCTGAAAAACTAGTAGCTGAAAAAAATGCAACCAATACCACCACTTCCGTAGCCGACGCCGTCAAACGTGCTCAAAAAACTTGGAAAGCCAGAAACCGGACCGAAACAATCCTTAAAAATAGAACCGAAAAACAAAAAGAGGCGGAAGATAACTTCTTTATTAACACCGTCGACCCCAAAAGTGAAAGTAGACAAGCAATATATCGAAATGTTGAAAGTGTTGCCAGCCAAGCAGTCATGGCTCAAGCCGCCATTATCCAAGCCGCCAATCTAGGTATTGGTCTATTCCCCGCCCAAATCAAACAAGCAACTGATGATCTTACCTATCTTGGTCTCACCGGTGCCGTAGATCTAACCAACTTCAACGACCTCAATACCATTTCACAACTAGCCTTCATAATTCAAGGAGTCAAATTTACCTCACCAATAAACAATGTCAACGAGGTAGTTCAAGCGTGGCAAAAAGCAGAAGAGATCGAACCATTCTCCGGTAAAGTTGAAGAACTAGAAAAACAAATAACTTTAGTCGATCAAGAAGCAGAAGAAGCTCTCCGAGAAAAAGATGAGATTTACAAAGAGACACTCCGAAAAAAAGGTGAGAGTGATAGGTTTAATGAATTTGAGAGAGAGATAAATAAGAATATTGATTTGGATAACGACATGACCGCGGCCATCATTGAAGTCCGTAATGTCCAAAATGCCCTTCTCAAGGCACTTCCCAACGCCAAACTCCCTCCACCACCATCCACACCACTACAGCTTCACGGAAAAAAGCTCGAGTCTATCCTTCGCAAAGAAGATCCTACCAAACTATCTCTATCAATAAGCCCTGAAGGGCTCGGCTCTCGAACCGTTGCTGTATTAGAAACTACCAACAGTGGTAATCGAAACATTAGCCCCGAGGCTGTCCGCCTTCTTAGTCTTGGACTTACTCCGGAGAAACTTGAGGCACTTCGGAACGATCCAAATTCACAACTCAATAAGTTTATTACAAATAATCAGTATGGTCTGAGTGTCTATCAACAGGTTCACGCCCAACTCAATAAGCTTGTCGGTCCCAATTCTGACTCCAAACTTGGTCAAGATATTTCCGCCAACGTAAAAGCATTGTCTTTCGACATAATTTCCCAAACAACCAGAGTTATTCCTGAACCAGTTAGAAAACTAGGGCAAACCATTACAACCAAAGTAATCACCAAACCATTTGGAAGAATTTCCCAAAGCATTACAAATTTCTACAATCATCAATCTCCACTAGTTCAATCCGCCACCAAATTTATCCTTAACCCCAAGGGTACTCTCTATGCCTGGGTCAATAAAAAGATTGGTCAGCATGCCGGAAATGTCATTCTTAAATATGCCGGTAGTACCACCAGTAAAAAACTCGGAAACTTCATTCTCAAAGAAGGATTGCAACAAGGAGCTAAAAAATTCATTGACGTTGTTGCCAAAAAGCTCATTGTTGAAACAGCAAAACAAGCTGGTGTGCAAGGCGCCAAGATGGCCGGTATGGTTGCCGCCGAATCCGCTATCGCCGCTGTCGCGGCGGCTCTTGGAATCTCAACCTTTGGTCTAAGTTTAATTGTTGGTGCCATCCTCATGGTCGCCACCGCCGTAGTTGATGCTACTATTGGATTAGCCAAAAAAGGCCTGGACAAGGTTTGGCAGGAAATGGGCTGGGGGGAGAAATTCCGCTCGAGAGATCTGATTATTCCCGTCGTGGCTGGTGGAGCTGTAGTTGCTACTGCCGGTGCCACTTTCATCGCCGGTCTCATCGCCATCAGAAGATCTGTTCAAATAGCCGCTGTCTCTGCCATAGGTATCATTATCGGAGCCGGCATCGTCGTAGGACTTTATATTGCGATTGCTTTTTTAATTGCCCCCATTCTCTCCACCCTCGTTCAATTCGATAGTCTCAGTAAGGTCGATTATGCAGAGTATGGTGGCGGAAGTGGACCTGGAGTAAGTGGACCTGGTCCTGGTGGAGAGGAAGGTGTTTATGATCTAGACTGTGGTCCTGAAGCTGGTGCTGAGATTATGATTCAAGCTGGTTCATACCCTGTTGTAAAAAGATTACTCACAGGACTGGGTAGGACAGGCTACTGTATTATTCCTACCAAAATAGTTATCCATTGGAGTGGTGCCTGGACAGACAACAACAATACCTATACTTATCTAGATCAAGTAGGATTATCATGTCAAATCGGCACTGACCAAAATGGTTCAGTTGAACAATGGCAACAAATGTGGGAAAAGAAAGCAGAACTTGCTTATTGTGTTGGAGGCAATGAAAATAACTACTGTCTCAATAACGAAATGGTCGGAGCTTGGTTTATTCCACCCGGAACGTCCCCCACCAAACCGGAAGAGAAATCCCCCAACGAAGATGAAATTCAATCATCCGTTAATTCAACCTGTTTTATGATGCAACAGTACCATATTCCTTATACTCAAATCTTTGGTCATCTTGAGCTTCATATTGGCAAACCAGACCCAGGCGAAGAATTTCTTGCTTATTTTATCAATCGAGTAAAACAACAATGCCCCTCAACCTATCCCTAAACAAAAAACGCGTTTTTATTACCTTGTTTGTTATAGTTATCATTCTAATTGTTCTTATAACTCGTATATTTTCAACCAAAAAAAACCAGATTCCTCCATCTATATCTCCCAATCTTACAGCCACACCACCAGCAGCACAACCTACTGTAGACATTGAATCAAATTTTGAAAAATTCATCAAAGAGTATCAATTTATGTTTTGGCATTTACCAAATTCGACAAACGGTACCTCAGTCGGATGGAATGGTGATATTCCTGTCGTTGTCAAAGACAAAGCCATTTTTAATCCCTACAAAAATGTCATCACCAAGAAACTTGATATCAACGAAATTGCCATTCTAAATAATAATGGTGAAGCACTGATTATTTCCTCCGACAAACAAAAAGTATTAAATCTACAAACATTAATCGAAAAAGATATTAACCAAAAAGAAAGAGATGAATTTAACTACATTTGGTATTCAAAACCAGACAAAATTATTGCTCTATCTGAAGATAAAAAAACGCTTTTTATCGTTGACCTTATCAGCAATGAAAAAACTTCAATCGCTCAAACAAATAAGACCTTCAACCCTTTTTCTCTCTCTACAGACAATAATGTTGTTGCCATTACAGACAGTGAGAATCTATATATCTACAACAATCAATTGGACAAAATCAAACTCGACGATACTACCACCGAATCAATTACCTATTGGTTAAAAAACGAACTTTATCTTGTTGAAAAAGGCACCAAACCCAGAGTTCTTGATTTTATTATGTTGGTAGACATGAAAAATCGTGAATTCAAACAAGTTATCACCAGTTCATCCATCATTAATAGACTCAATCTCAAAGTCAAACCATCAATCAACCAAAAACAAGACATGGTTTTGTTTGCCGAAAATAATGGTCTTATCTGGATTCTCTCAAAAGATCAGGCTATCACCAGGATCTATCCCCAGTTAAAGTTACCACCTGAGGCCTGGTCTAATTCTGCACCCTAACCGGCATTATTACCTGAATCCAGCCGTCATCATCTTCTCGCCTAAAAACACTGGGTTTAAGTTCTCCTTCAGTCTCCCAAACCACCCTTTCGGCATTATTCACCCCTAGATAATCCAAGAGATATCTGGCATTAAAAGCCACTGTTAAACCTTCTCCTTCAACTTCTGTTTCTATCTCTGTCGAATTACTTCCCAATTGACTGCTTTCCGCTTTTACAATTAGTTTTTCCCCTTCAATTGTCATTTTAACAATATTGGCGTTGTCTCGGGCAAACAAATTGGCACGTTTGACGGCTTCCAGTAGCTCTTCCCTGTTAAAGACAGCTCTTGTTGAGTAAGTATTCGGCATAATCTGTTGGTAGGGTGGAAACTCCCCTGCAATCAGTCGAGAAGAAACCTCCATATCGGCAATAGTAAATATTACCTGCTGGTTTTCTTTGTCAAATTCAATCCCAAAATTATCTTCTCCTGTTTCAGCCAAGACTTTTGATATTTCTTGAAGAGATCTTGCTGGAAGAATAAATTTTGTATCTTTCTCAATACTTGTTTTACTTACATTTAGTTTATCTACTCCTAATCTATATCCATCAGTCGCAGCCAAAATCGTTTTGCCTTCTTCTAATTCCCACAGAACCCCTGTTAACACTGGCCTCGTATCATCCCGCGCTGCCGAAATACAAACACGATCCATTTTTTGCCGGAATTCACCACTCTTTAAAGTTATTTGAGCTTTCTTGGCTCTGGGGATACTCGGAAAATCCTCTACCCCTTGACCCACTACTTCTGCATTGATCCCTTTTGCTGTTACCGTTAGTGAATTCTTTTCCGCTAAAAGAGTTACATTCCCTGCGGGTAAACTGGCCACCAATTCTCCAAAAAGTTTTGCCGGCACCACCATTTCTCCTTCTTCATCGATCTTGGCCGGCAACTTTACCCAGAAACTTACTTCTAAGTCAGTAGACACCAAGTTTACTTCCTCTTTTGTAACCTTCAAAAGAACTCCTGAAAGAATTGGCAACTGAGGTCGTACCCCAATACCCCTATTTACGATTCCCAGATATTTCTTCAAGTCTGTTGCCTGTACAGTTATCTTCATTGTCTTTATATTACAGTATCAAGTCTCCCTGTAGGGGCAACCCTCGCGGTCGCCCGACATCTGTGTCAATCCATCCCCTCCGTCATTGCGAGGAGTGTATTTCTATAGATACCCCGAAGAGTGTACACGACGTGGCAATCTATATAAATTATTCATTATTTCTTTACTGTTACAATATTTATCTTAAATAAAAATAGTAGTAAATAGTAATAGGCGACGTGGACAAGTGGACAATAGCTTTACTCCCTGCCTGTTTTCTCTGTTATTAAAATATTTTCGATGTCTGTATCCATCCAATTTATATAAAAACAAATAACTCCCCTTCTAATCAATAACCAACAACTCTCTCCCCATGTGGATTTATTTCTGAATAAGTCGACGTTTTATCCACCAACTAATTAAAAATATGATATTTCTTCACAGTTTTTGAAGATATCCACAGAGCGTGGATAAGATGTGGATAGTTAGGTGTATAACGCCTGCTTCAGAGCCATTACTTTACGCCTGATATCCATATTTTTTTCAATTTCGATCTCTATTTTTTCGCACGCATGCATCACTGTAGTATGATCCCGGCCACCCATCAACTCCGCTACTTCTGTCAGGTTAAGTTTTAGCGTTTCTCTCAGAATATACATGGCAATATGTCTCGCCACCACCAAGTCAGCCTTCCGGCTCTCCCCCAACAGATCTTTATTTCTGAAGTCAAAATACTTAGCAACTGTCGAAATCACCTTGATCGGCCGCACTTTAATGTCTTTCACTGTATTGGCCGGGAGTCCCATTGTTTGCTGTACCATTTGTCTCGTCAAGACTCCCCCATCAATACTGGCGCCTGTAGCTAGCCTGACGAAAGTTCCTTCCAGTTCGCGGGCATTGGTTGGATAGCTGTTCGCTATTAGCTCGAAGGCACTATCTTCTACCTCTGCTTTTATATCAAGTGCTCTTTGATGCAGGATAGCGAGTCTCATCTCGTAGTCCGGTAAACCAATATCCACCATCATGCCTCCTAAGAAACGGCTTCGTAATCTGTCTTCCAAACCGACGATCTCTTGTGGCTTCCGGTCACTCGTCATGATAATCTGTGCCTGCTTATTCGTCAGCTCGTTAAAAGTATGAAAAAATTCCTCCTGTGTCGAGTCCTTTCCTCCAAAAAACTGCACATCATCGACCAGTAGCACACCCACTTGTCTATATTTCTTTTTAAAAGCGTCTGTCATCTTCGACTTGAGAGATCCAACTAAGTCGTTGGTAAACTGCTCACTAGTCACACAGACTACCTTTCCGACTCCTTTTTTTACTAATTCATGTCCGATCGCGTGCATCAAGTGGGTTTTACCTACTCCGACTCCTCCATAGATAAACAATGGGTTATGTCTGGTACCCGGATAATCAACCACCGCTTTGGCGGCTGCAAAGGCCAAACGATTAGAACTTCCCACCATATATGATTCAAAGACATATCGTGGGTTTAAATTTGTGCCAATTTGCTTGTTCTCCTCCGCAGGGGCAAATAGCCCGATATTTGTCTCTCTTATTTCCGAGTCCTTAATTTCTTTCTTACTAGCCTTCACTTCTTTTGTTGCCTCAACTACAATCAAAGCGATATCACACTTCTTTTCGGAAATCTTCTCGGCAGCCTGTTTGATGAGACTGTAATACTTGGTCTCGATAGTATGACTCAAAAAAGCAGACGAAGCAGCCAATTCCAAAAGCAGCCGTTGATCATCAATAGGAGTTACCGATCGCAAAAAACAAGGCTTGATAAAGCCGGCAAAACTGGCGGGAGACATTGAAACTCCTAACTCCCCACAGATACCATGCCATAATCTCTCACTGTCCATACGCCCATTCTCACTACTTATCCACATTTTTACAACCCCCAAATTACCCAAAAAGAATAATACTATCCACATCACCAATCCCAGCTCCCCTAAAGGATCTTCCTTGTAGGTTGAGTATTCGAAATCCTGTGGATATTCCTGCGAGGAGGATCCTTGTTGGTTTCCATCTCTTTCGTCATTGCGAGGAGGTAATCCGACGCGGCAATCCATCCGGGCATTTATCAGGTATAATACTCACCAGTCACGTGTCATGTCATTCCGAGCGTAGTCGAGGAATCTCACTCCACGAATTAAACAACAATCACCTAATATGCCCAAAAGAGTCTACCAACCCAAAAAAGTTAAACGTATTAGAAAACACGGTTTTCGTATTAAGATGGCCAGTGCCTCAGGACGCAACGTTATCAAACGCCGCCGAGCTAAGGGCCGAACCAAGTTAGCGCTCTAAAATGCCACTTCCGGCCATAAACCGGCTTCCCTTGCGAAAAGAACGAGATCGTCTCACCCGTGAAGGAAAATCTTTCCACACCCGCCACTTCACCCTCGTCACCACCCCCACCTCCTCCCAAAGGACTCTCCTTGTAGGTACTCCTGCGAGGAGAGTCCTTGCCGGTCTCCATCCGATAAATCCCCTTGTCCCAAGATTTTCCATCCTCCTCTCCAAAAAGACGGCCAAACTCGCCGTCGACCGAAATCTCATCAAACGCCGTACCTCCGCCCTCCTCACCGAAATCCTCCCCTCCTTCCCCCCCGCCGACTACTTGGTCATCCCCAAACGCTCCGTCCTCGACACCCCCCACTCCGACCTCCTCTCCGACCTCTCCTCCCTCCTCCCCAAACTGGCGTAATCCTCTCGTCATTGCGAATCTCGTACTCGAGCTGTGGCAATCTCACTCCACCAAATCTTCTGTCATCTTCGCGCATGCGGAGATCCATTCCCTTCTCACCCACCCCATAACTATCATTTTGCCTGAGTCTAACTTATAATACCCTTCATAGGTACTTCATAGGTATCTGTACACTAATAATCAAGGAGCATTTACACATGAATCCCAAGAAATGGTCTTTTGAGACAAAACTATATATCATCATTGCCATTTTTACTTTGATTTTCACGGGGGTTCTATATCAGAGTCTGCGTAGCTCTTCAGATGTAACCTTTTCTGGCCAAACCGCCACAGTACCGGATGGCGGTCGTTTAGCTCTAGCTGAATTCAGAGCATACCTTTGGGTTGTTCCTAACGGGAACACGGTCACATTGTCCGCCGCTTATAACATATTCAAAGAAGAGATCAAAATCTGTGATCCGAAATGTAAAAAAACGATTGATCCAGGTCGGGGGTTCCCAATTCTGGAAGTAGAAAAAATCTCAGGTGGTATAAAGGTTACTTGGTCATCCAAGTGGCTGAAACCAGCAAAATAACCAAATACTTCTCTCTCAGAACACATCCGCACGCTAACTAGGAGCGAAACATGAAATCTGTCAGACTAATGATCAAGGCTAAGAAAATGTTTTGGGTTGGAATTGCTGGTCTTTGTATAGGTGCCCTATCGATGGTCGCCTTTGCCAACTACTTTTCGGTGACAATCTATCTCGTGAGTGTCGTTTTGATAGTTTGGTCGATATTTCTGAAAATGAAAGCCGATCGAATTACCGGTGAATAAATTATCAACAGGGCTCACCACCCTGTTTTTTTATTGTCAAAAACCGTCATTGCGAACAAGCTTGCCCTGAGCAGTGCCGAAGGGTGGCAACCTGCCTGCCGTAGGTCGAAGATGTCGTGTATTTCACGATCAGGTCTCACTCCACCCATTATTGACTTCGGGTATTTTATGGAATAAATTTAATATATGCCCACCAAAGTCATTGACCTTACCAGGATTGCAATTTTTCAGAAAAAAGAAATTCGCAAAACCATTTACAAAAACGAATGGTACTTCTCAGTCGTTGACGTAATTTTTGCCTTGACAGATAGTATCAACCCCCGAGACTACTGGTTTAAGATGAAGATTCGCGTCAAAAGTGAAGACGGAGCTGAGTTGTCGACAAATTGTCGACAACTGAAATTGAAGTCAGCAGACGGAAAACTGTATTTGACTGATTGTTCTGATACGGAAGGCATCTTCCGCATCATCCAATCCATCCCCTCTCCCAAAGCCGAACCATTCAAACGTTGGTTGGCCAAAGTCGGTTACGAGCGAATTCAAGAAGTCGAAGATCCGGAACTCGCTCAAAAAAGAGCCAGAGCTATTTACAAAGCCAAAGGCTACCCCGACAGTTGGATAGAAAAACGCATGAGATCTATCGCTATTCGTGAAGATCTTACCGAGCAATGGGAAATTCACGGGGTCAAACTCCAAAAGGAATATGCCATTCTCACAGCCGAGATATCTCAAGCCGCTTTTGGGGTGACACCCTCTCAGCACAAAAAGATCAAAGGACTCGAGAGACAAAATCTCCGAGATCACATGTCCGATCTGGAATTACTCTTCTCCATGCTTGGTGAAGCCTCCACCACCGCCATTACCAAGACAGAACACCCCAAAGGCTTCACCGAAAACAAAAAGGCCTCCCGGCGGGGTGGCAAAATTGCCGGAGATGCCCGGGTAAATTTGGAAAAGGAAATTGGCAAGAGCATCGTCACTCCCCAAAACTTCCTTCGCAAGCCTAGAAAATCCAAAAAACTAAAATAAATTACCCGACTAGTTCGTCAATCTCTCTCCTCACCTGTTCCCCACTCTCATATTTGATTCCCTTAATTCCCAAAGACCTCGCCACTTCCAAATTCTCCTCAGAGTCATCGATGTAAATACACTCTTCTCCATCGAGATTATTTTCATTCAGCAGGTTTGTATATGCCCTAACATCAGGCTTCACCAAGCCTGTCTCCCAAGAAAAATAAGCCTTGTCTACCATTTGAAACAACAACGGGAAATTCGTCCGGTAATACTCCGTCCTCTCCCTGAAATTATTGGAAAGAATAAAAACAATCACTCCTTTCTTCTTCAGAGACTTGGCGAAGTCCAACATCTCCATGTCTATCGACTCCCCCGAAAAATAAAACTCGAAAAAATCGGTCCGGTTCATCCCTACCATGTCCAGCAAAGGTTGCCAAACCTCTTCACCCCTTCTCTCCGGATTTCTGACTTCCCTCAAAATCGGTTTCATCACAGCCAAAATCTCGTCCACTGCCTTCCCAGATTTTTCCGACAGTCTTTCACTCAAATTCTTACTCAGCAGGAAAACCCCATTCAAATCAAAAACAATTGCCTTAAATGTCGCCATACGGCTAATTATACGCAAAAACCATTGTCCTTCTCTAAAATGTAAAATATACAATGTTAAATCTAAAATATTATGTTCTCCTTCTACCAAAAATATATCTCTCCCTATTATCACGCTCTCGGTCACGCTCTTTTTGGCAACTCCTTTGCTTGCCGTTTCTCCCCTACTTGTTCCGAGTATGCCAAAGAATCCTACCGCCTTCATGGTATCATTATCGGGACAAAACTTACTGTTAGTCGCTTTCTCCGTTGCCAACCATTTAGTAAAGGCGGAATCGACCCCGTCCCTCCCCACCAAGCGGCAGGGCCTGCTAAAATCAAATAACTATGTTCGCACCAATCAACTACGTCCTCTACCAAGCTCTAGTCTTCTTCTATCGTCTTTTTGGTGGCAATCTCGGTTTGCCAATTATCGCGATCACTCTTATCACTAAATTCATCCTGATCCCCTTTGTTCTTCCTTCCATGAAGTCGGCCAAAAAAATGCAGGAACTCAAGCCGGCATTAGATAGGCTCAAAGAAAAACATAAAGATAAAAAAGAACTTCAAGTGGCTCAGATGGCTCTCTACAAAGAGCAAGGTATCAACCCAGCCGCCGGATGTCTGCCCCAGATAGTTCAAATCATTATTCTCATTTCCCTTTACCAGGTCTTCATGGAGTTCATCAAACAGCCTTCCATTGGAGGAATTCTGGTTAATCCCCGCTTTCTTTACTTGGATCTCACCAAGCCGGATCACACATATATCATGCCGGTCCTTGCCGGTGTTTCTCAGTTGATCTTTTCCCTAATGATGCAGTCCGGAGTCGAATCGCACGTTCAGAACCCTAAGGGGAAAGACGAGAAGAAAAAAGAAGAAGATAATCTTGAGATGGCCACCAGCATGCAACAGCAAATGCTCTACATGATGCCGATTATGACCGTCCTTATCTCACTCAACTTCCAATCCGGTCTGATTCTCTACTGGGTAGCTTCAACAGTCTTTTCCATTGTTCAGCAATACTACTTTTCCGGTCTGGGTGGTCTTAGGCCCATCCTTCTTAAACTAAGGATTATCAAACAATAATTAATATGGACCAATCAAAGGTTACCGAAATACTTTCCAACGTCTTGACTCAGCTGGAGTTGAATGAAGATCAGATCGAAATCGAAGTTGCCGATGAGGATAATATAAAAATTCTCCTCACCCCCTCCACTGACGCCGCCGGTATTTTTGTCGGACACCACGGTGAAGGATTGGCTTCTCTTCGTATGATTTTCTCACTTATGATCTACCAGCGCTTCGGCATCTGGCCCAAACTTCATCTCAATGTCAACGACTATGAAGAACGCCGTGAAGATTCCCTCAAAGAGTTGGCTCAGAACGCCGCCGACCGCGCAGTTTCTCTCCAAAAGGAAATTATTCTTCCCAACCTCAGCTCCTTTGAACGCCGTATTATTCACCTCTTCCTAGAAGAATACAAAGGAGTCCGGACCGAATCACGCGGAGAGGCACCCTACCGTCAAATGGTCATCATCCCCACCGGAGAGTAAAACGTCGTCATTGCGAGGAGGTACCCCGACGTGGCAATCTCACTCCACCTGTAGACTGATACAATCTCCTTAGTGTTTTCAACCATCCTTCTCCAACTAATTGTCTTCTTTCTTCCTTCCCAACTCGGACTTCATTTTTGGCCCGAGTTCTCTCGTGCGGCCGGCATCAAAATCGACTATCTCTCCCCCACTCTATATTTCACCGACCTCCTCATCATCGCTTTCATTGCCCTTAATCTCAAGATTATTCTTATTTGGCTCAAAAACTATAAGTTTGAAGTCGTTTTCTTATTGGTATATGTTTTCCTTAACTCCTTTTACGGAGTATCGCCTTCTAACTCCTTTTTTTGGTGGGGTCGTGTTTTGCTCTATCTCCTCTTTATTCTTACCCTCCGTCTTAGGAAAGTCACTTGGCTTCATATCAAAAATCCTCTCATTATTTCCACCCTCTTGGTGGTTTCTTTGGAGATGTTTCAATTGTTCCACCAATCCTCATTCGGTGGTCTCTTTTACTGGCTTGGGGAAAGAGCCTTCAGCTCTTCGACCTCCGGTCTCGCCAGACTCTCTCTTGGAGGGGTAGATTTTGTTCGGCCGCCTTCCGTTTTTTCTCACCCCAACTCTCTTGCCGGCTATCTTCTCGTCGTCTACTATCTTCTTCATCTTCGCCGAAGCGCACTCTGGTGTCGTCTTTTTGTGTTTCTCGGACTATTGTTTACTTTCTCCAAAGGAGCACTACTCGCTTTCCTTCTTATTTTTACTTTTCCATTTAATTCCTATCTTATCCTTGCTTTTTTTCTGACGTTTTCTCTGCTTCAACCGTTTCTTCCCAACCTTCTGTCTAGTCTTCAGTTTGTCTCCGATCGCCTCTTTCTTCTGGTTCCCTCCAGAAAAATAATCTTCTTGTCCCCGCTTTTGGGTGTGGGGCTTGGTAACTTTGTACCCTCACTCATTCGGTTCCTTCCCGGTTCGTTTTTACTTCCTGAGAAGTTACAGCCGGTTCACAATCTGCCGGTTCTGCTTGTGTCAGAGATTGGCTTTGTCGGGCTAGCTCTTCTAATTCTTCTTATTCGAAAACATTATCGGAAAATTCTTAATCCCCAATTCCTCACCCTTGTAGTCATCATCATTATTACCGGTTCCTTTGACCATTACTGGTGGACACTACCTCAAAATAAACTTATTCTTCTTCTCGCCGGAGCCATTTTACTGTAGACTATGCCTATGTCGAAAATATATGATCTTCTGGAAATAAATACCGATGGAGGATCTCGGGGAAATCCTGGCCAGGCTGCCATTGGTGTCATCGCCAAAGCCGAAGGACAAGTCATCTATACTCTCTCGGAAAAAATTGGTGAGACTACCAACAACGTGGCCGAATATACCGCCGTCCTTAGAGCCTTGGAAGAAATTGAAAGTCAGGACATATTTACGGAAAAAATTCGCTTTATTCTTGACTCTGAATTAATTGTCAAACAAATTACCGGTCTCTATAAAGTCAAACAGCCGCATCTCCAAGAGTTACGGAAGACCATTATTGATCTGATCAAAAAACTTAGAGACACGGGACAAATAAAATTAATGTCTTTTGTTAACGTCCTGAGGGATAAAAACGAAGAAGCCGATCAATTGGTAAACAACGCTCTCGACAAATAATTTTCTAAAAATTTTCACGGATTCCATAGCCATACAATTGCTGAATGTTGCGTTCAAAAAAGAATGTGAATAAGTCTAATCTATCGTAGCCACTAATTTTCACATGTAGAAAGTAAGTACGGAAAGTAAAAATCATTAAGCACAAAATAAATTTAAATATAAGGCTAAAAATAATAAAAAGAATCGTGCATACAGAAATTACAAAAAGGTAAAAGTGCAAATCATCTATACTAAATTAATGGCCGAAGGAAATATCAAGATTGCCGTCTGGAGCAACAACTCATTTCTTGAGGAAAGTTTTCTTGGACAAATCGATGCCCCTGAAATAAACTTTCGTGGGTTGAAAGATGTGACCCAATTGCCGTATGTCTTGGTTCTCATCGATCTTTCACAAGATCTCAGTCACATCAGCCAAAAAATCATCGATATCTATTGTCAAGCCAAAAAAAGAAATCAGAAGCTCACAGTCTTGATCCTTCATGGTGAAAAAATCGATTCCGAAAAAAATCTCTATTTCCAAGAACTACTTAACAAACTTGGCGGCGACCGTCCGTTACATCGTTTGGTTTCTATTAGGGACCTATTTCAATCCACTCTTCTCTATTCAGAGACTTTTTTGGAAAAATATATTCTTGAGTCTATAGCGGACAGAAAGATCTCAATTTCCAAAAAAGGTGAAAATACTTTTTACCCAATATCTTTTGCTGATCTCACTGACTGTCTCAAAAAGATCTTCTTTTTACATACTACTGCCGGAAAAAGTTTCTGGGTTGTGGGAGATCCTATCACCGATCTCGAAGTCGCCTATTTGATTAAAAAAAATTTTGAGGATTCTGAGGGACCTGAGTTTGAAATTGATGCCAGTGGTGTAGATGATAATTCCACTCTGGATTTAAGCTCATTGGGCAATCAAACGCGAGCCTTACTCAATTGGGAACCTCAAGACGATTTTGCCTCCAAACTTAAAGATGCAGTGAACCGTTTTTCCGAAGACCGTACCCTACTACTCACCAAACTTCACCATGATCACAAACAAAATCAACACCCAAAACTAAAAAAAATAAATTCCCTGTTTCTGTCACTTTCCAAAATTATCATAGCCTTCAAAACGAAAAAGGGGAATGAGAAAAATATTGAGACCGCCCATCAATTGTTAACCAAAACCTTCGAATACACCTTAGCCTCAATTGCTACCGTCTATTTAATTTTAACTTTGTGTTTTATTTGTTTTACGGCACTTTCTTTAAAAAATCTTGAGACAACTCTGTTTGATATACGAAAAGGGAATATTACGTTATCGGTTCAAGATCTTGGTCGGTCGAAGTTTTTCTCACAGATAGGGGAATATTCCTACTCTGCAGTCTCACCATTAATCTCACTTCTGGCCAGTGATGTCCACGAAAAAAACTATAACCTCTTCATTTTTCTTAATTATTCGCAAGCTAGCCTTGCTAGCCTCCAACAAACTTATCAATTAGCCGAGAAGATTTATCAGACCATTGGTAGTCAATCGACAGGGCAGTTCTACGTGGACTCCAGCCTTGCACTTCGGTCTAATCTCAGTCAGGTTTACGAAAATCTTAATCAAATTGAACTTTTAAGCAATCAGAATAAATTGCCCTTAGTTCTCCAGGAAAAAATCAATTCCAGTACCGAATTCAAAAATTTGAAACTGATCGAGCAGCAAATTTCGGATCTCCTAAAAACCTCTGAACTTATTCCGGTTTTTTTGGCAGGGGATTCAGCCAAAAATATAATTGTCTTGTTCCAAAACAGTCAAGAAATACGTAGCACAGGGGGAGCCATAGACTACGTCCTAGCCTTAGTTCTCGATCAAGGCAGGGTCGTCTCCAAAAACCTATACCGGAGCGATGAAATAGATAATTTGGCAGTGGGAGTTATCACGGCGCCCCCATTTGTCAGACAATTTACCGGACAAAACGATTGGAAGATGAGAGATCTAAACTACAATCCTGATTTTCCTCAAACCGCAACAAATATTTCCTGGTTAATTGAAAAAACCCTTAAGTTTAAGCCGGACGTGGTCCTAGCTGTAAATGACAAACTCATCAGTAGTTTACTTTCCGAAGACAAAGGAGTTGTGTTACAAGGTCAAAACGTCACCGCAGAGTCATTTCAGAAAGAATTGAGCTCCGTTTCACCCAGTCCTCTATATAGAGACCTAATTGGCTATTATTTGGATGGTATATTCGACCACACTCGAACACTCGTTTCGCTTGGTAGGATAATTGCCAGGCAGTCGGACGAAAATCAAATATTATTTTGGTCATCAGACATCAATATAGAAAAATCAATAATAAGCCAGTCCATTTCCGGAGCGGTTTATCCACATACCTGTCATGGAGGGTTATCAAATGCACGAACCTGTATCGCCCAAACAATCTATGTAAACGAATCCAATTATTCGTTATTACTCCTATCCGACATCCTTGAACGCAAAACTTTGCATACGGTATGGCTTGAACCGAATATCGTCAGGCACGAATACCATATTCAATATCAATTTAAGGAGAAACAAATCAGCCTAAATCAGGATATAAAAGAACTTATTCAGATTTATGCTCCGATGAATTCTACGTTGGATCAGGTTCAATTGGATGACAAGAATCAGTCATTAGATTTGGTTACAGAGCAGCGGGACAATGATATGGAAAGATTCCAAATTCCCATATCCCTATCTCTCAATCAGCCACACAATCTTGTTTTTAGGTTTAGTACTCGCTTGGCAAATCCGAATTTTCTCCCCTATGCCTATTCTCTAACAGAATATCAACAGCCGGGAATCTCTAATCAGTATGCAGAGCTAAACATCAATATTCCAGAAGCTGCCAGACCTGCGTCTATAACCGCTCCTGTTACAACAGGACCAAACACTTTAAAGTTAGTATTGCCAGCCAAAACAATAACTTTCGGAGTCAACCTTGTCGCTGGGAATCAATAAAAGTTGAGATGGCCGACTTTCTAGGATACAATACCACTCATGAACAAATATGTTTTAAAAGCCGAAAAACGAATTTTAACGGGTAGTAAGGTAAAGAAGCTCAGACGACAGGGTGTTATTCCTGCCAACGTCTTTGGCCATACCATCAAAAGCCAGGCAATTCAAGTTTCTGAGGTTGAATTCAGTCGAGTCTACAAAGATGCAGGAGAAACAAACCTTATCTGGCTAAAGCTCGAAGGTGAAGACAAAGAGAGACCTACCCTCATTAAGGCCTTGACCAACAATCCTACAACCGGAAAGAGATACCACGTCGACTTCCACCAGGTTAACCTGAAGGAAAAAGTTTCCGCTAATGTGCCTGTAGAAATCACTGGTGAAGCTCAAATGGTTAAAGATGGGTTGGCAGTACTCGATATCAACCTACATGAAATCGAAGTTGAAGCCCTGCCTACCGACATCCCTGAAAACATCATTTTTGACATCTCTACCCTCAAGGAAATTGGTGATAGTCTTAAGCTTTCCGATATCAAACTTCCTTCTGAGGTCACGGTCCTCACCGACCTCGAAACGGTTGTCGTCGCATTAGGTGCTCCACAAAAAGAAGAGGCTCCACTGGTTGAAGAAGTTCCAGCAGAGGCTGAAGTCACCGGCGCCGTACCTGCAGAAGGCGGAGCTGTCGAAGCTGGAAAGCCAGCGGAAACCCCAAAAGCCGAGTAATTCTCATCCGCTATTACGTATTTTTCCCTGTAGGGGTGGGCACCCGCGCCCGCCCGTCACCTCCGTAATCTACCTATTCTCGCTGTCATCATGGGACGAATCGC
>LCIE01000012.1 GCA_001000865.1 Candidatus Collierbacteria bacterium GW2011_GWC2_44_18
TAAACATCATCGAAAAATTAATCTCATTAAATGGTACTTTTACTTGAAATCACAAAGTTAAAAATCACTCAAAAACCAACGCGAAATGTCCATTATGCCGCAATAGTTTTGGTGACTAGGGTGAGGTTTTTGAGATCGTTTTCTTCGGCTCGAACAAAATCGTTATCCAGACCGAAAAAAAGATAAGACAAGGCAGATGGAGAAATACGGTAGACCTTGCCGAATTTCTTAGCGATGATTTCGCCAGAAGAAATAAGCTGGTAGACGGTATTTTTGCTGAGCTGAAGCATGGTGGCTACTTGCTCTGGGGTATAGGCTTGAGGAGGATTTGTACTGGTACTTAACATGACTAGATTGTACTACAAGTGACCATATGTGGCAAGAAGTATCCTTACAAAATATGTTACATTGTTGTTATGGGAAAGGAAAATGAAAGTGCTGATGGTTTGGGGAAAGTAATGATTTCGATTAGTGAATGGGTTCCGAAAGGGAATTTTAGTTTGTGTATTAAAGAAGGTGAGACACTTATAAACCTGTATTCTGGGTCTTTTTCGGAACTAGGTGGTTCGTATTTTGCTAATGGAGAGGCCAGAATATTTGTCCAATCTGGCTTGGATGTGTACTATGTTTTCAATCCGAGTGACATTAAGGATCAGGAAACAAGAAAAAAAATTTTATCAGAAAATATAAACCTTGATAATCTTGGATCGATCAATTAGTGATTGGGAGGGGATATTGCATGGTAGGGATTTCTGAAGTGGGAAGGCACCTCCCAACATCGTAGTTTGAGACACCGGCCAAGTTTGCTTCGCAGGGATTGGAATAGGTTTGGCCATTTTTTCCGCAAACCGGGGAGTAAAGATCACTACAGATGATTTCAGGCGACGCAGCGGGGGTGAGTCTTCTCGGGGTAATTATTGAGGGGGTGGGCTCGGAAGCCTTGCTGCGGATCTCGGTTTGAGCGCGGGGTAGGAAGATGAGCCCAGTGATGAGAATGAGGATGACCACAAGGATGGGGAAGGCGACCCAAAGTGATTCTTGACCGCTAAGATTTTTCATACAAGGTGTGATTTAAATATGGCAGAAATGCGGTCGGGCGTCAAGTTGGTGGGTGGTGCGGTGTATGATAGAATGTGCAAGTTCTTTACTATAGATTTAGGAGGCTCAAATGGGTGCAGTTGTAGGTTCAGGTTGTAATGTTCGCAGTGGATATTTTAAGTCGGAATATATTCAGGTGGCCGCACTGACTGCCATGACACACACAGCTATGCGTTTGGGACTTGAAAAAGGGGTAGCCTTCATCTCGGTCCAAAAGGCTAGAACTAATATCCGGAATTTGCAATTTGCCATTGTAAAAAAGACGTTCGTCCGTAATGCACCATTCGAGGACTCGATTGGTGAAGGTGATCCCGGGACAAACTATTTCGGAATAGCCATGGAGAAACTGGCTGCGATGATGGGGACCGGATACCGGAGTGGCCACTTTGAGGGTACTTTAAGGCGGGGTGAATCGCCCTATCGTGGCGGTCTGATTCGTCAGGAGGGGGATTATATGGTGTATGTAGGCTTTTCCGGGGGAACACAGGATCAAGACGTGGAAATTTCTGAGTTCGGTATGAAAATGTTGTTTCCGCAGTAAACATTGAGGGGGGAATACCCCCCTTTTTTTGTGGCTAAATGAGTCAATAAACCTGATTATGTGAGCCGATGTCCACCAAAATGATTTCTTCATCTGAGATCTTTTGATATATAACGCGGATATCTCCGGTAATTGAAAAAGCATAAAACCCCTTCATCTTTTTTTATACTTCTTGTCGAAAGCATGTGTAGATCGAACGATCATTATTTAAGATTATTCAGATGATTCATTAAATCTTCAACGGAATTCGCTGTATAACTGATTCCCTTCCCTTTTTCAATATCGTCCAAAACCTTACTGTAACGTCTTTCGGCTTTGACTGAGAGCTTTATGCTAGGTACAAACGCCGTCTCAATTTTCTTTTCTGCCAATTGGGTTAAAAATACTCTAACCGACTCCTGAAGAGAGGAGTAACCTTGGTTGAGTGCGGCCAGGGTGGCTTTCTCGCGGAGTTCTTTGCTCATGGGAACCTGAAGTACGTCATTCATATATTATGATGATAATGTTTTGATAATGAAATGTCAAGTTTTGGGCTTGAAATAAAAAATCCCGCCTTATGGAGCGGGATTATGGAGAGAACAACGGCGATTCTAATATTGATAGTGTGCGCCGAGAGCACAGGCGACAAGTGTAAGAAGAAAGGCACCGACGATCGTGGCCGCGCCAGGTATGATGCTCACCGCAAGGAAGCAAAAAGCGATGAGTGAACCAAACATCAGGGCAATCAGCAGAAAATCAACCAAAGTAGTGTTGCTCTTATTCGATATAGCCTTTCCAATCATGGCTACGAAAATCAAATAAATCGCGGTGACAATGAGTAACATGTTGCCTCCAGAGTGTTAAGGATTTCGATCTGGGATATTGTATCACAATAACTATGGGGCTGACTAACTATGTCGAAGAGAACGGGCGGACGCGGGGGTCCGACTCCCGCGCGAAATACGCGGGATTTCGGCTAATTATCGGCCTCAACCTACAGCAGAGGGATCAAATTTTGGAGACTTGTAAAAAGTCTAACTCAACGGGGGTTTCACGGCCGAAGATGGAGACGAGAACGATGACTTTGCCTTTGGCCTCGTCGATGGCTGAGATGGTCCCCAAAAGGTCGGTGAAGGGCCCTTCGATGATTCGGACGGCCTCTGAAATGGTGTAGGCAGATTGGAACTTGGGGGCGGCTTGTTCACCGAAGGCGGTGATGGCTTTGACTTCGTTTTCCGGAAGTGGGGTGGGCTGGTCGGCGGTACCAACAAAACCAGTGACACCCTGAGTAGTGCGAACAGCAAGCCAAGCATCGTCAGTGACGATCATGCGAACCAAGATATAGCCCGGGAAAAGTTTTTCTTTGATGGTGATCTTTTTACCCTTACTGATTTTGATTTTTTCTTGAGTAGGGATAAGAATTTCGTAGATGTTGTTGGTGAGGTCCATGGACTCGACTCTGGTTTTGAGAGTGATGGCGACGCGATTTTCGTGACCTGATTGGGTGTGAACGACGTACCACTTGGCGGAGTCGGGGACTTCCGGAGTGATAACGATGTGATTCGGGTCGGCCACTTTGAGGGCGGCGTTAGAATCGATAGCTTGAATTTTGTCTTCTTTTAATTTCATTTTTTTAGCGGTTTAGTACTGTTTGTAAGGCAGCGGTAAAGATATAGTCTAGTCCACCGGAATAGATAGCGACGATGATGGTAGTGACAATTACCAGCACAGTCATCTTCATGGCCTCTTTATGAGAGGGCCATTTTACCTGGGCAAGCTCTAGCTTGACCGAGCGTAAAAATTCAAGTGGTCGAGACATCGAGTTATTTTATCATGATCGAAGTGAGTTTTGGGCCACTCGTCATTCCGACCGACCTGCCCGCAGACGCTAGAGCGCAGCTCTTGCAGGCGGGAGTGGAGGAATCTCACTCCACGAACGTGAGATCTTTCCGCTCGTTTCACTCGGTCAAGATGACGGTGGCGACCTGAAACAAGACGTGGTTGAACTACTTAAAGATTTGCCTGAGGATGCGAATGGCGTTGCGGTGATTGTTCACCAGCTGGGTTTGCATGATGTTCTTGGTGTCATTTATGTGGGTGGTAAATCCTACGAAGTTCGTTTCGATCCGCCTTCTCCGAACTTTCCTGAAGGAAGTGTTTGTATTGGATATGGACATGGTAATCTGGAAAGTTGTGCGAAAGAAATGGGCATCGGGGGACGGGGTTTTATTATGGAAACAATTTTGGTTATAGGGTATAATACCCCAAAATCTGAACGTTCAAAACTTAATTTCATGAAAGGAGGTCAAATGACCCTAATTATCTTGCTGGATAACAAAGTGGCCTATGTAGAGATCACTTTGAGGTGTTACTGCGGTTGCCCTTGGTGTTATAAATGTGGCGAAGCACATCCTAAGGCCGCTCATGTGCCCTTCGAGGTCATCGTAGCCAGGATTGATTGGCTTGTCAAATATACCGATTGCAACGCGATTGGTTTGATTGGTGGCGAACCCGTTCTCCATCCACAACTTAAGGAGATCTGCGAGTACGTTTTGCGTTTGGGCAAGTATCTTCGCATCACTACTTCGGGGAAGACTTCTCGTCGAGAGGCGCAGAATCTAAAATATCTCCTTGATCTCTATCGAGAAGGCTTGATCGCTATTGATCTTTCACTCCAGCCGGGAAGAAATGAAAAAGAGTATGTTAACTTCGTCCGACTAATAAAGGAAGCTATGGTAGAACGAAGGGCGAACTTGTTGAAGCGGGGCTGGACGGTCGAACAGGATTTGAGAACGATGGTTTCTATGGAAAAAAGCTTAGTGGAAGATAGAACAAGGGTGATGAAGCTGTTAAAGCTTCTGCTGGAGACCAGCGATTATTCGTTGTCTAGCATTGACTGCGATTGTACCGAGATGATGGAAACACTAGGCAAAAACTATCTTGCCTTTGGTGATTCGGGTAATTGGTTCTACAAATACTGGAAAGATCCTGATGATATCCAGATCAGGCACACTATTGATCTGATGGGACTCACCCTTTTTGATAAGAATTTCGATGGTAGCACTCACGTCATTGGGGCGAAAGGGCCTGTGTGCGGTGTGGGGCCAGCGAAGATTATGGAGAAGCAGATCTCCTTATCGCCTGTACTGATCCGGTCTGATGGGGAGATGATGTTCGTAATTCCACGATGCATCCCAGCCAAGTACGGGATGTGTAATGTGGATCTACATCAAGAACGCGACCAGATATACGAGGTCGTCGTGAAATCTCTCCAGAGGATCGGAGCGATCGTCTATTTGGCAAACCGGAAAAAGGCCGCTGACAACTGCGGTCCGGACGGCAAGGAACTGCCTTGTACGGAATGTCCTTTGGACCACATGTGTGATGCTTGTTACGCGTCTGAACGTAAATAAATATTGACCCCGTCTTGATGGCGGGGTTATGTTTTATTTGACTTGGATGTGAAAAAAGTATTAAATGATGTTGGCCCTAGAAGCTGAGTCGGGACTTGGGAGGTTTTTCCTCCACAAGCTCCGCTTATGGGGGACGAAGTTCTTGAGAGATTCGTCTTTTGAGACAGTCTGCCCAACTTTGAATTAACGGGGAAAGACCCCAACCCTGCCAGCCCTAGAGCCAAGCCTGCCTACCGGCAGGCAGGCCATGCTTGGCTGATGTACCGATGATTGCTGTCAAGTACGGAACAGACGTTCGTTCTTCGTGACCTTCAAAATCAAAACGAACTACATCTCTAACGAAGGCCCCACGTCGCTCTACGAGCTATGCGGGGCAAGGGCAGATTTGAGTAGGGGAAAACTGAGCACAAAGTGCTTTTGAAGGATCTTTCGTCAAAAATGTGGATTTTGGCAGGCTATATTCTTGGAAGGCATGAAGTGGAACAGATTTGTTTTTTTGGAAGCCGTTGTACGGTTAGTTTTGTTTTATCTAACCGGGAAAATGGTTGTGTTTTTGTTGACATTTGGTGGTATGGATAGTATTATATGGGTTGAAATTCACTTTGAAATTGGAGGCATACATGTTAAACGATAAGTGGTTGGCTACGTTCTTGGCTTTGTTCCTGTTCGGTTTGGCGCTGGTTGTGCCCGGCGTTGCTGGGTTGATCGCTGCACTGGTCACCGGAATTCCGAACTTCTGGGGATTTACCTTTGCGGGTGTGTCTGCATTTGCTTTCGGTGTGCGCTACCTGTTTTTGCGCCACAAGAAGGCGGTCTAAGCCCCCGTTAGGGGGCTTTCTTATTAAAAAAGAATAGGAACCTAGACCGATGGAGGTCAATAATGAACTGTCCTGACTGTGATTCACCTGAGTTGAAAATTAACTTCAAAAATGGGGTTGCAGATTGTCCAGTTTGCAAATATCATGCCAACATTGGGGTGCTGGGTGAAGCTCTGGGACTACTCAAGGATGCGGACGGTAAAAGCTGGAACTTCTCGATCCAGAATGGCAGATCAAACTTAATAAGTGTTGGCGGGCACACGGTAGGAAAAGTTTGTTTTGCAGAGGATAGCTCAATCCGGCTTGATATCTTCGAAAGTGATGTGGCCTGGCGGCTGGTCATATTCTTCAAGGAAGTGTTTGGAGAAAAAACTCACATTAAAGTCCACACAACGTGTGCCGATCTCGATTTGAGTTGCCCTGTCTGTACTCATTCGAATGACTATTTTTTGAGGGAGAGGGATGGAAGGGTTGTGTGCGGGCATTGTAATTCGTTTAGCACAGAGTTACATGGGTATCTGGTGAGTTGCTTGCGTAATGCCGGTTATTTTGTTCCGGCTCAGCCGGCAAGTGCGTTTACCATCTTCACTAAAAAGTGGATATTTGATCCGGTTCCCTTGGCGCGATTTGAAGATAGGGAGGGTCAATTCACTTTGAGACCCGTAGACAACAGAACTTTAGTGTTTGTTGCACTACAGAGATTAATTGACTCGCTGAAGCTATCAGAAAATGTGATCGTTTTGAACAGAATCTAAAGTTGAGCTGGATATCTAGAGGGGGAACACCCCCTCTTTTTTGTGGCAATATCAAGATGGGGTTTGATAAATCAAACCCCTACAAAAAATATTATTTGATGATTTTTTTGAGAATCTTGGACAGTTTGGCCGGGTCGTGGCGAAGACGGTTTAACTGTTGGGTGATGGAGATAGTATTAGAAGTTACTACTTTGATATTGTAATGATCGAGCCGGTGAAGTTTTTTTTTGGACCAGCCGAGAAAATGGGAGTGTTCGCCGGCGTAAGAAGCGGCTACTTTGGGATGTAATCGATTGAATCTGAGTTTTGATTGTTTGGGGGCGAGAAGAATATCAAATGGTTTTTTGCCCCGCCGCCCGGCGGGGTCCAGACCGGTGTATTTTTGAAAAATGCGTAAGTATTTTTTGGGGGTAAAGTGGTGGGTTTGATTGCGATTGCTGACCAGATTGGTGATGAGGATTTTTTTGGCCTTTGAGGCTTTGAGAGCCGTCTTGATGCCGTGGGGAAGGAAGTTACTGAGAATAGAGCCGTAGAGACTGCCGGGACAGTAAATGATATGTGTGGCCCTCTTGATGGCGGTGATAGCTTCGGGGGTGGCTTCCACTTTGGGGTCAAGCCAGAGTTTGGTGATGGTATTCTTGGACATAGATTGTTTGTCCAGCTCGTGCTCGCCACGGAAAATTTGACCGTCTTTGGTTTTGAAACAGAGATTGCTGGAGCCGGAAGTGATGGGAATGGCGGTTCCGCCGAACTTAATACCGAGAAGTTTTTCCAAGTGATCTTGAACTGCCAGAAAGTTGTTTTGATATTTTTCGAGGAGAGCGTAATAGATGGTGTAGCCCAAGTTTCTCTGGCGTCCGTCAATAAAAGAAACCATGTCGGTGAACGCGTGAATATTTTTCTTGTGATTGGTTGAGGTAATTAAAGCGAGAAGATTTCGAAGGAGATCGGAGATGGCGATGACTTGGTCGCGTTCGTCGGAGCGAATGGTTCCGGTCTTACCGCCGGAGTCCATACTGGCGCAGATACAGGAAATATTAGTGAAGCCAGCCAAGAGAAGAGCCTGGATAATGACCGGGGCACCGGTACCGCCGCCTATGGTGACGATTTTGGACTTCACAATTGATTTATATTGTACATTTTCATATTTAATATTTGATGTTTAAGAAGTATATATAAAAATCCCCGCCGGAAATGGCGGGGACGCGTAGTCGATTATTTCACTTCAGTGACTTTTCTGATGATGATTGGGCACATCTTCATGATTTCGGGAAAGGAGGAGTTGGCGGGTTCCTCCTCCAAATGCGCAGGGTCGTCGTCCCTCTTTTCTGAAGGAGTGACAAAGATGTTTACATTAAACTTTTCGGCCAGGGCAATCGCGATAGGTTGGAAGAGAGGAATGTTTTTCGCTTCTCTTACCTGAAGAGCCCAACTTTCTCCTTGAATATCCTCAGGTAGATCGCCCGGGTCCATCTCCAGCTCGACAACTGCATCAGCCGTAAATTTATGGCCGGTGTCCTTGACGACATGCTTGTCTCCGGTTTGGTAACCGAGAGGTTTGTCTTTTGAACGATCGTGAAGCGAGATGCCTATCGCAGGAATGTTGAGCTGTTTTTCTAAGATGACGAATCCGTCGGGGTCAATCAAAAACATCTGACTTTTGTTGGCGGCGAAATAGGCGTTCAAAAAATCCTGGACTTTGAACGAGTCGGGGATCTCAATATAAACTTTTGGCATATGCAACTCCTTGGTAACGTGCGATTTTAAATCTCGGTGATTTTATCACATGCTCTAGGATAAAACAAAACCCCGCACGAGGCGGGGATGATAGCTGTCTCTACTTATTTTTTCGAGTACTGAGCTGGGTAGCGACACGGTTTCCGAGGTGTTCCAAAATGAGGAACCCCGAAAGAGAAGCAAAAATAATTGCCAACCACAACCAGGACCCGGTAGAAATGAGCGCCAGTCTAGCCAGGAATGCAACTATACCAATCGAAAATATTATTTGGATAAAAAGAATAAAACCACTTCTGGATTTGTTCATTATAAGGTATCTCCTTCCTGAGTAAAAGTACGATCTCCGCTTATTTGGGGAAATTATATCATGAGCTGTTTCTATGGGTTGTCAATAGTCTTGGGCTTATACCCTCGTGGCCTATTCGTCATAGCCATAGTCTTGAGGCAGGACGTAGTTGCCTGTAACGGTTGGTGGTTCGTCGAAGCCGTATTTTTGGTATCGGCGAAGCACGGCGTCTCTCGCAGATTGAGGATTTTTCTCGTTCGGGATGCAGAGGCCATACACACCAATTATCACCGAGGGGGTGAGTGAACGTTTGATTTTGACGGCAAACTGCTGACAAATTTGGTGGGCCTGTGTGCCCCAAAGCTCTACCTCGGCGTTATCTACCACATCTACGGTGAACAGGGCCGGATCTCCGGGCTGAGATTCTTGGACACTGAGAATAGCGTCCACGCGAGATCCAGAAAGACTGGAGGAATCAGAATCAACTGGTTGGACAAAGCCTAATCTGCGAGCAGGTGGATGTGGTTTGCGGGGGTCAATAATACCAACCATGGAGAGGCTAACTTGTCCGTCAATGATCTCGCCTGTTTCCAAGTCGATAAGAAGATAACCGAGGTTTTGAATGGCTATTTGAACTTGGAAATACTCCGTATTGGTGCCGACACTGACACAAGCCGCGAAGGGAAGGGTCTGTTTTTTCCTGGGACGTTTGGCTGGTTGGGTCATGAGACCCTCCTTTACCTTGAATTTTTAACGTTCTGGACTTGCCGTAAATATATCACGATGAGAGTGTAATATGGAAGTATGCCCGAACTGAAGAAGGTGAATATTTATTTTGGTGGCTGGTATCAGCGAACTACTTTGCACCTAACAGAGATAGCGGATTTCTTTACGAATGGGAAAAGTGACCTGCCTTTGGTCAAGGAGAGGCTGAAGAAGCTTCACGAAGGACTGGGGATGACGAGCGTAAGCAGGGAAGCCGGCTATCTGGAGTTCGTAAAAGCTGAGACCAAAGAGGGGATTGAGATCAATTATTTCGAAGATGGACTATATGTCTTGAAACTATCCTCGAGTAATATTGACGAGGCCAAAGAAAAATTAAATAGTTATTACGAGGAGAAGTTCGCTCCGGCAGTGGCGTATATTTTCTCGCTGGGTGCGCCAACGCCGAAGGAACTAGCGAACATAAAAACTGTTCATCCGATTGCGGTGGGGGTAATAGACAAAGACCCAGAGGAATTTGTTCTGAATGCAAAATATGGAGAAATATACAGCACCATAGCTTCACCGGAGCTGACTGTAAAGAAGACACCGGGATTTATATTTCTGATCGCTAAGCCAGAGTACAAGGGTTTCGTGGAAGGGCTGGTAGAGATGCAGATCTTTTTCCGTGAGTTTAAAGACCAGCTGCAGAAGTATTTAGATATTCACCGGAAGCTGTGGGAGGAGATTTCTGAGATCAAAGAACGGAAGCAGATCCGGGGTAAAGAAGTCGAAAGGGTTCGCCTTCAGCTGGATGCATATCAGAAGACGATAAACTTAATTAGCAGCCGGATAAACCAGATGGGTGCGTACGTACATACCAGAGCGGATATTGCTAAGGAAATGAAGCTGACGGACCACTTGTCAAATGTGTTCCAGTACAAGTTTGATGTCCTGACTAATACGCACAGCTATATCAAAGAGATATGGGTAATGACTAATAACTATTTGGCGGCCGCGATAGGGGTGATTGCCGAGATTAAAGGACAGGCGACCAACAAGAGCATCCAAAGTTTGCAAGTTATTACCACTTATGGAGTGGTGGGGACAATCATAAATTATTACCTATCACGAGAAAGCCTACCAAAATTGACAACAAATGGGATGGTGTATTTCCTGATTTTGGTTATTGTGACTTTCATAGTAAATCAGTTTATCGCCTGGGTTTATTCGATGGCTAGGTACAAGCTAAAGTTTTCTGAGAGAGTGAAAAATATTTAGATCGCAATGACGAAGTAATTGATTTGTAAATGACTTTGTGATATATTGTACCTATGAAACTACAAATAACGATCACGGATGAGGAGCAAAAACTACTTGCCAAAAGAGCGGCTGTTTTGGGTTACGATGTAACTAAGTTTGCCAAATTTCTCCTTAGCCATGAGGCTATGAAAGTTAGCGAAGTTCCTACTTACAAGATGAGTGAAGCGGCAGAAGTGAGGACTCGAAAAGCCATTGCGGAAGATCAAGCCGGTAAGACTAAAAAATGGATCTTTGGCAAATATGGAAATTAAGACCACGCTCGAGTTCCGACTTAAGGTGGCCAAACTGTGCCGGAAGAATAAATCAATCGGAAACAAGATAGACCAAAAACTCCGGATCTTGTCGTTATTTCCCAATCATCCTAGCCTCAGACTCCACAAACTACAAGCCAACAACCTGGAAAACTGGAGTATAAGTATTGATAAAAAAAACAGAATTATCTTTATCTATCAAGAATATGGAATCTTGCTAATCAACATTGGTAGCCACGATCAGGTGTACTGACATAGGCTTGACACTGACCTATAACTGTGCTATAATTCCGCCCATCACGTCCGAACTAACGGACGAACCCCATGAGGGGGAACATTCAAATTTTTGTAAGTTTGGCCCTTTAGCAAGGCCCACCAAGGAGGTGTAACCATGGCTACCCAAATTGCAACCCCTGCCTCCAAGCCCAACGACGACATTCCAACCATGATGCGGAAGATTCACGCCCGTATCGGCCGGGTTGTTGACGTATCTCAGCAAGGCCTGATGTGGGCTGACGCCCAGCAGTTCGAAAAGGAGGGGAATCGCGATGCCCTGGTCAAGCTGTTCGGTCGCATCGGCCAGTACATCGGCCGGTATCAGCGATACTTGACCGCAACTGAGCCCGTGCGCGTCGCGTGGCAGGGAGCACTCGATGCTTGGACCAAGTGGGTTCAGGCAGAGAATGCCAAGGGCCATAAAGGTCAGGAAGCCATGTGCCGTGCCCAGATTTTGGACGAGCGGCCTGCCTATTGCGTATATGCGCAGGCTGAAGCCCGCATCAGCAATCTCTGGCCGGACGGCGAGTGCGACATTGAGCCCTTGCTCGCGGACCTGGAAAAGCTGACCTTTGCGATCAGCAACTACGCCCCGGCGGGATGGTGCCACTGTGGTACCCCCGTTGAGATGATCACGCCGAAGGGCGAAGGCAAGAAAGCGTTCCTGCCCAAGCTCTGCAAGGTCTGCTACACGACTGAGCCCGAGCCTAAGGTTGCGCCCAAGAAGGCGTCTGCCCCGAAGAAACCCGCCGCCCCCCAGCAGAACCCTGAGGCTCTCAAGGCCGCGAAGCGCGCCCGCCACGAGGCCAAACAGGCCAAGTTGAACGATGAGATGCGCGAACTGCAGGGCCTTCATCCCGGTCAGTACCAGGACGGTAAGGCTAAGAAAGCCAAGGACGCCGCGAAGGAAAACCGCAAACAAGGCGGTGACCCCGATCGCGAGAAGGGCAAGAAGAAGGGTGGAAAGAAAAAGGGTTCCGGCGCCAAGTCGGAGTAAACCCAGGTTCCCGATCGATGATCCCCGTTCACAAAAGTGAGCGGGGATTTTTTGTGCCTAAAAGAGCCTACAAGGATGGTCCTTGAAGGTGGAGAGATAGGATAAAATATATTTATGGAAACAATAATGAAGTTAAACCCAGATGATTTTTATGGTTTTGAACTCGTTGAACCCCGGGGTGGGGGTGGTGGAGGAAGAAAGAAAAAGGAGAAACATCAAGGGATTGAGACTCAAAAGGCGAAGAAGAAAGACCTAATTAGTGCGTCACGAGCCAATGTTTTGGAGTATGCCCATAGTCATCCAGAGGTTGCAGATGACATTGATGCGTCTATCGAAGCGACCTTGTTACGCCTAGTAAAAATTGATGAAACGAACGTTGATTTGCCCAATTTGGAATGGTATTTGCAGTGGGTATATCGGAGGTTGAATTCGGACGAAAAGCCTTCTATCGAATCTGAGTGCGATATCGAGTTTTTTAAGCGGGCTTCTGGGCCGGGAGGACAGAATAACCAAAAAGTGGAAACAGCAGTTCGGTTGGTTCATAAATACACAGGAATGCGGTTGGTGGCGAGCAAACTAAGATATCAAGAAAGGAATAAGGATATCGCCTTAGACAGAGCTGAGGTACTAGTAAAGGACCACTTGGATAGATGGATGACATATGTGAAGTCGAAAAATGGAGAGATGCGAAAGATAATCGTCAAGAAAATCCGCGAGGTTTTGGCTGGATCAGTGCCTGAAAACAAGAGAGAATCTCTTGATGTGTTTTCTAGGATGATGGCTAGGTTATCAGAAGATAAGTCCTTGGATATTGATAAACAGTTAAGTTAGTATTTGTCGTGGGTGATGAGGTCGGTAAATATATAGGTATCTTCGATAATTTTGAATACAATTCTCAGATCTCCTTCGATCCAAAATGAATAATCTTCTTTTCTGCTGCCTTTGAGCTTATGAACTTTAAGTGATGGGTGGTGAATATCTTGAAGTAGCAAGTTGATTTGTTTGGTGAGTTTTGGTTTGAGGTTGGGATTGCTCTTGGTTTTCTTTTTTAGTTTCTTAACAAAAAGCGGGAGATAGGCAAGTTTCATTATCAGAGATTATCGATAAACTCGTCTACATTTGTGATAGGAATTGTTTTGCCAGCATAATAATCCTTCTCTGCTTGTTCACTGACTTTTTCCTGTTTGGGGGTCATTTTGAAAGTGGGTAGATTCTTTTCCCAAGTGTCGTTGATCGCTAGATGGCGTAGGTAGGAGGCAAAACTTAGGCCGATTTTATCCGCATTGGCCTTGACCTGGAGATAGAGTTTGCTGGGTAAGGTGACTTTTATTTGAGTAGATTGTGTGTTTGCCATGGGACTATTATAGCACCGAATAGGTACCATTTGGGGACCTTCAAGGCCTGGCCTTGAAGGTCAGATTCCCGGTCCGCCAATAGGGTGAGGTTAAGAGCCGTGTGATAAATTTGTAATATTTGTGTTACAATTTTGTTATGTTTACGATGAATAAAGACAATATTAGGACAGTGACGGATATGAGGATCAATACTATTGGCTTACTCAAACAAGTCAAAAAACACGGATATAAATATATTTTTCGTGGTTCAGTACCCGAAGCTGTTTTGGTAGATATCAAGCAGTATCACAAGTGGATGGATGAGCTGGAAGACCAGAGAGACGCTGAGTATGCAAAAAAGTTGGTCTCCGAACCCAAAGGTGAGGGTAAAACCTTAGACGCCGTAGCAAAGGAATATGGTATTGAGTTATGAGGTAAGACTCACCTCAAAGTGCCAGAAAAATATTAAAAAATTGTCTCGTGTTGATTTGGAAAGGTGTTTAGCTAAGATAAAAGTATTAGAGAGTTTCTCGCCAAAGACGACCAACGTAAAGAAACTTCAAGGTATAGATTCAAAGGTTTATAGATTGAGGATCGGTAACATCAGAGTTATTTTTGAAGTGGATAGCACTACGAAGATTGTTTGGATTTTGGAGATGGGATACCGAGGTGGAGTGTATGATGATTTATGAAAAAAGGGGATGGTTTTTTTGGTGAGCTGGGAGACTCTCGTCAGCCTGATTGCTCAATTTTAGAACACTTAACGTCGTTTATGATTAAGTATTTGATATGGGTTGCAACAGATAGGCCAATTTTGTCGGCATTAGCTTTGATTTGTAAATATAGTTCGCTGGGAAGGGTCAATTTTGTTTAGCAATGACGAGCTAGAGGCCTGGCTCTGGGGAGGGGTAGTGTGACCAAAAAAAATCTCCCCGCTCAATGAGTGGGGAGATTGTCGTACGGGGCGCTTGCGCGCGGGGAAGGAGACTACTTGCCGCCGTAGCGGGAGAAGGTATCGAACATGGACGCCGCGAGGGCATCGAATTCGACAGCCTTGTCGAGGTGCGTCTGGACGGTGTCCATGGAAGCCTTGAAGGAGGCGGCGATCTGCGCTTCGGCGTCGGCGCGGGCGGCGTCGGCGACCTGGAAGGCATCTTCGGCCAGTTTGTCGAGGCGATCGGCTTCGGCGCGCTTTTCCGCGGCGGCCTGGCGCATCTCGGCCAAAACGTCGCCAGTGATGCCCTTGAAGGCCAGGACTTCGTTGATGAAGCCCTTGAGAACGCCGGTCACTTCCCACTTCTCGAAGAAGTTGGTGATGAGCAGCAGGCGTCGGGCGGACTTGCGCAGGGAGGCGGTGTCCGCGGTGGACTTGGTTGCCTTCTGGAACTTGTCGGCCGCGGCGTTGGCAGCGTCGTCACGTGCCTTTTCGGCGGCGGCGGCGAAGTCATTCGCGATTTTGCGGGCCGCGTCGGCTTTGCCGACCAGGTCCTTGTGTGCCTTGCCCATGTTGGCAACGGCCAGGTTGAAATCGAACCCGTTGGCGGTCAGAAGGTTGCGGGCGTCTTGTACGGCCTGCGACTTGCGCTGAAGATCGAAACGATTCAGAAGGTTCATCAGGTTTTCTCCTCAAAAGATGGGTGAATAGGATGGGAGAGTCGCGCACTGGGCGCTATCTCAATGTACAGTTATAGAGTATATCACACTATAATTGATTTGTCAACTATGGGATACTATTGTGGTTAGAACGGGCTGTCGGGGTCGTCAGCCGGTTCGTCTGGTTCGACGACGATCCTGACTTCATGACGGCTATCTCCTTCGTGGATCACGATGGAGGTATCCGTTCGGAGAGGTTGCCAGCTTCGATAGCGTAGTGCGTTGTCTCGGTCGGATGTAACTTCGTCCCAAATTAAAAAACTGGAGGGAAGTTTGCAGTCCGGTGTGAACATGACTTCCGGCCGGAGCTCGGTTGGGGATATCCTGAGGCTCATACGGCCGCCTAGGATAGAAGTGGTCTGACCCCCCTCTACGAGGGACAGACGGTTGTTGCTCAGAACTTGTAGGCGCATATCGCACCTCCTGACTGTCAAAGTGTTTCCGTGCGTGCACGGTTTGATTTCTAAACCCATAATATATCACAATTCATGAAATAATGCAAGAAGCGATGATGGTAATGGTGGCCTTTGTCAAGAATTGTGATACATGGAATTGGTTTGGAATAGTTTGACGGAGAATTGGAAATTAGAATTTGATTAAATAATGATGCGTTAACAAGTAGATTGATACTTTGAAACAAATATAATATTTTGAATTTTGTCAAAAATATCCCCGCCGAAGGGCGGGGTCTGTGTGACATAATTTAAGTACGACTTTCGTACTTTCGTCATCGCGAGCGTAGCGTGGCGATACAGAAAAATCCTGGATTGCTTTGGTTCGAGTACGAATCGCGCAATGACGACGTGGTTAGAGTCAAACCGTGAAACTCGTATTTAGAATTCTTCTTGGTTTTCGGAGATATATTTATTAACCTGGTCGGGAAATAATGGCTTCGCATCGTACAGATCGTTTTTCTTATGTAATCCAAGGATATGGAATAAATACGTTCCTGGGTAATCAAGAATCCCAACAAAGACGGCCGGGGTTTTTCCGTTCAGCCAGTAGGTTCGTAGGGTCTGTAGATTGTATGGTTCAATGGGGTGATCTACCTGACGATAGAAGATGGTCCCGGTGAACCTGACGGCTATCCACCAACCAACAAGAGTGTAGAGAATAACACCGAGAATACTCCAGGCAATCCGGCCGAGTGTAACCACTCCACCCGAGAGATAAAAGGAGTTGAGAGTGATTTCAATGATACCTCCGTGTGTAAATTAACGTGCTATGGGATATTGTACCATTAAAATCCCCGCCATGTGGCGGGGTAAGTTCGGAATATTATTCTTCAAGCAGGGATTCGAAATGGAGTTGAGGCATATAGTCCCAGTCGGCAAGATACTTGCCGATGATGTACCTCATATACCGGCCTTTTAAAGTTTTGATTTGGATGAGATCCATCAGGTGGGCCATGAAGTCGGCGTCGATTTCATTGAGTATGCCCAGATTGAAACGTTGTTCTATACCGTGTGCGGCGGCCATGTTGGCATTTTCCATGACCCACTGAAGGCGGAAGAGGGTAACTTCGGCATCCGGCACCTCAAACAGTTTTTCGACGGCGGCCAGATACTGGCAGACAGCCGGAACCGAGCAAAGTAGTCGATAAGCCTGATCTTCTGTGATACCTTCGGCGATAATGGTGGTTTCGGGAATGGCTTTGTAAATCGATTGGAACTGGGCCTGATTGGTGTAATCGGTCCGTCTGCGAATTTTGTAAAAACCACCGGTTATCTTGGTATGTTCAAAAATAACGATGTACGGATTATCGGACATTGTTCCTCCAAAATTTTTAGGGTTCTGTCAGATTTTGATTGTACCAGAATAAAAAGCCCCCCGAGTGGAGGGCTGTTCAGAAGTTTATTTAACGATTTTCTCTGATGGTAGAGAGGTACTCGATGCATTTTTCGCGTCCCCAAGCGTGGATCTCGTGAGTGCTCTTAGTGGTCTCCTCTTTGGAGAACATTTTGTCTAAGATAATACGAGGATCGGTTGATTGAATACTGATCACCCTCTTGCGCCAGCCGATGGTGAAGGCGATACCGTCAGCGACGACTTCAAACCAGGGAGCACAGCTATCGCAGGGACAGTATTGATTGGCGATCGGGGTTAGTCGAATACTTGTGAACCCGGCTTCGGTGAAGATTTGTCCGAAATATGCCTGTTCCCGACCGAGCTGGTTTTGACGATGACATTCGTGATGTCGGTAGGTCCAGACATTGACCATGGCCTCGTCGCCGGGATGGATTTGATAATCGTCCTCGGGGGCAATCCACCCCGTTTTGTTTGTACCACTGATGTATTGGTCGTTCCTAATAGAACAATCAGGCTGGACACGCCAGATGGCGTCTTTGTTGGAGTTCCAAAGTTCTTTCATCATTCCAAGGGTTGTACCGGTGCCACCGTAACCGTCTAGTTTGATGACGCGGCTTTCATGCTCCGTGACCACATCGTGGCAGTTGGAGACGGCCCAAGGCTCTTTGCAGACAGGGCAAGCCAAATGGGCAGAAGGGATGTCACTACCGATGGAAACGGAGAGCCAAACTTCCCGATTTGGTGACTTTCTTATTAAATAAGCAGCGAATTCTGTTTGAGTAAAAACCTGTGGGATATCGGGAAACATCACGGCGGGAATATTCTCGCCGGTGAACTTTAGGGTATTGCCACAGGTATCGAGGATAAATCGGCCCAGAACGACCCACTCATTTAACCTTTCGTGTCTATCGTAACCGGCTCTGTGCCTGGCTTCCAAAAGAGCGTTGAAACTTCCAAGTGACTTGAGAGATTCATAAATTGCCTGAAATGAATCGTAACCATATCTTCCCATAGGGATACCTCCGTTGAGTTTTCAATTTGCAACAGCCTATATTTTATACCAAATAACTCTAAAAGGGGATATTTATTTAACGAGTTCTTCGTTGGAGTACTTTTTGTGGACGATGGGGCGCCAAGCATCACGCTCGGGATTTAGATTCCAAGGGCAAACAGATCTCATCCAGGAAAATTTTTCGAAAATCTTTCCTGTTTTGGGATCGATCCTGGTGTACTGAAAGATTTGACAGTTGTTGATCTTGTCGCGTGGATCCTTTTTCTTTTTCAGTGCCAGATATTCGTCGGGCAGTAAGCCCTCCATGATAATGCGGATGGGCCACATCATATTGCCGTGTGTGACTACGATACCGCATTTGTTGGGTAGTTTCCGGTAGAGAGTAGCCAAGATGCCGACCCGGGCGCGGATAAGAACCTCGGCGAGAGACTCACCTCCTGGAGAGGAAAAGTAGAAAGGGTTTATCTCCCGTTTGTCCATGACGTCCGGGTATTTTGCCTGTCTTTCTTCGTCGGTCATGACATCCAGATTGCCCCAATCGTGTTCGCGGATGTAATCACGCAGATTCCATTTGGCGCCGGGGAGGTTGAGAAAGCCTGCTGTCCGTTTGGCCCGACGATAGGTGGAAGCGTAATAACCGTCAAAGACACCGCCGTTGATGTTTTTTCTGATCCATTCACCGGCCGCTTTGGCTTGCTCAATGCCTTTGGGGGTAAGATCCCAAGTGGAGCTATGCCTTTTTCTGAATTCTTCGGTAAAGAAACTATCGTCTCCGTTTTCGGCGGCTTTAACGGCCACGTTACCTTCCGACTCTCCGTGACGGACAAAAACCAACTCTAACGGTCGATGATTTTCAGTCATAGTAGTATTATATTCATAAAAAAAGAGACGCAGTAGCGTCTCTTTGGCGGTTATTTGTGTCCGAGAGATCGGTAAAAGATTGGCCGATTGGCGTTTATGGCATTCAAGATGCCGTATTGCATGCCCTGGGAAACGCCCCGATCGGTATAGACGATGGTGGCTTCGGCGACCGTACCCCAAACTAGGCCTGCATCAATGCCCAGCTGTCTTTCGCCTTGTATGGCGTCGTCCAGAATGCCTTTTTGGGTATATAGGAGGTGGCTTAAGAAAGGGGCCTCTTGGTGATTGACGATACAATCATGAGCACACGCCCTAGCGTATTCAATGTTGGCGTCTTGTTCTTCTGGGGTAGCACCCTTAAATGGCGTTTCAACAATAACTCTGATCATATTTGCCTCCGTTTTATAAAGTTGCAATTATGCGTTATTGTATATCAAAGATAATCAAAGAAATAGAAAACGTATCCAGGCGCGGTCAGGAGTCGTATAATTGGTTTATGGTCAGCGATTATGATCATCAGATCGAAGTTGATTCAAGCGAACGGGTTGGTTCAGAGTCAATTGAAATTCCTTTCGCCTTGCGTGAATACGGAGAAATACCGGAGGGTTATGTGCCGGTATATGTAGTGATAGACAGAAAAAGTTTGCAGTATGTAGCAGGAAACGGGTTAAGAGTTGAAGACAATCAAATAGGGAAAAAACACCCCGATCTCGAGAAAATATTTAATGAGGTTAATAAGGAATGGACCAAACCGATTGAAAGGACTAGATGTGTTTTCGCATATCCCGTTCATCCTAGCCAAGCCAAACTAAGCAAAAGTTATGACCCGGAAAGACATGTAATTATTGAAGCGATGGTTGACCCAAATAATGTTAGAACGTATGTTGCTGATTCCGAATATTACACAATGGCATTTGAGAGAATGATTGGAATAGACGGAATACCATCTTTGGATTGGGAAGCGGACGTTAGGGATTCGGCAGAGAGGTATTGGGCATCGGCCATTAGTCTATCCGAATATTTGAGAGGTAAGAAGGAAGGAGAATATACCTCAGCTGAAATATTAATCCAGGACGACATACCTACAAGCAGACTAAAACTGGTGTCCTAGAGAGTTCTTGACAATTTCTTGACGGAGGCATAGACTATAGGCAATGAGTAAATATCGTCTTACTACCATTAAACACCGCTCCTTTTGGGGAATGGATTGATGTGGTGAGAGATAATTTAGTAATTAGAAGTTACAACTCTCACCCAAAAAGGAGAGTTTTTTGTTTATAAAACATATGACCAACAAATTTGAGGCATACAAAAAACAGTTAGCCGAGTTCGTAAAACTGAAAAGTGTTTCGACGGACCCGAAATACAAGCCGGAAATCAATAAGACGGTGGCTTGGTTAAAGAAAAAGCTTTTGAAGGCGGAGTTTGAGGTGGAGATCTGGCCGGGAAAGAAGACCAACCCGGTGGTGTTTGCGAGCTATCATGTGTCAGACGAACTTGACACCATACTTATTTATGGTCACTATGATGTTCAGCCGGCTACTAAGAAGGATGGCTGGAGGGGTGAGCCATTTGATCTGACACAAAGAAAAAATAAACTTTTTGGAAGAGGCGTGGTGGATAACAAAGGTCAGGTCTTGGTACACATCTTCACGGCCAGTCAACTGATTAAAGAGGGGAAGCTCGGTCACAATCTGAAGTTTCTGATAGAGGGAAATGAGGAAACCGGTAATGATGATTTGGCAGACATCATGAGGCAAAACAAGAGCAAATTGGATTGTGATGTTTTGGTGGTTTCGGATGGCGAACTGACAAACAACAAGCCGACCATTGAAGTGTCACTGAGGGGAGGATTCAACTGTACTTTGGTCTATAAAACGGGCAAGAACAATCTGCACTCGGGTATCTTTGGCGGGGGTGTGCCAAATGCCGGAGCCGAGATGATAAAATTTTTGTCAAACCTGATTGAAGAGGATAACTCAATTAAATATCCAGAATTTTATAAGGGTGCTGACATTATTTCGAAGACTCAACTTTCAAATAACAAAAGGCTAGTGAGAGAGGCCGTCGATCTGGCCGATTTAGCTGGAGTTGCTACGCTTCTTGGAGAAAAAGGAGTAGATTTTTATACCCAAACCGGTTTGAGGCCGACGATTCAGATAACGGGTTTGAAAGTTGGTTATGTGGATCAGGGATATGCCAATATTGTACCGGCTGAGGCGGAAGTAAGGCTGAATTTTAGAATAGTAGCGTCTCAAAATGCGGAGGCAATAGCCAAAAGTTTTGAAAAGTTTGTGAAGAAGGCGACACCCAAGTTTGTCGAGTACGAGCTGAAGTTCAGCGGACTGCACGACCCGGTGAAGATTGATATAGAAAATCAATACTTTGATGCTGTTGAGAAGCTTTTGAAAAAAGTTTACGGGAGCAAGGTGAACAGAAAGAATGTCGGAGGAGCCATTCCTTTTGTGGGTGAGGTGAAGAAAATATTGGGAGTTGATACTCTGATGATTCCTCTTTGTAACGAGGACTGTAACATGCACGGTGCCAACGAAAATTTCGACGTGGAGCTGGCCATGAAAGCCTTAGATTTTAGTCAAGAGTTTTTGGGATACACCACGGCCGTTCGTTATAGCTCGATTCTCTGGAAGAAAAAACCATTAGCAAAGAAAGGAAAAACGTAAAAATATAAACCAGTAGTAGATAAGTAAAAAAAAGCCTTTCTTTGCGAAAGGCTTTTTTGTTGTCGAAAGGGGGTGAGAAATATGCCTAGAGAAATATTAAATTCATACGATACGAGTAAAATTTTGTCTCAGGAAAAGTTGCGTTGTGTAGGTGCGGTGACGGAGATGGGGCACAGTGAGATTGTCTATGAGATTACGTGTAGCGGAGAAAGCTCTTTAAGATGTGATTTTTGCGGGCAGGGGGCTAAATTTATCCAGCACACCAGAGATCACATGGGCCAGAACTTTGTGGCCTTGACGTGTACCAACTGTGCGCCCAGGGGATACGAGAAACTGTCTCAGATGAGAGGAGGGGAATAGTTGAATGGCAGGGGTGGAAGGTGTCGGACCTTCGTCACAGGTTTTGGAGACCCGGATTCTACCGTTGAACTACACCCCTAGCTTCACTTAGGCATGGACCCAAGTAGGCTAATTTTAGCAGACTGGGGAGGTTTCGAGCTAGATAGTTGAAGCGGGGAGGTGGAGATGAGTTTCGATACGGCTGACGCGTTTCTCAATGTGGGTATCTTGATCATCGACGTATTTCAGGATTATATTCTGACCTTTTTGAAGCTTGTTGATTTTTTTGTCCATCGACTTGACCTGAATTTCCACTGATTTGACCCGAGTTTCTACCGATTCGAGCTGGGTTTTGATAGGTTTTAACTTG
>LCIE01000013.1 GCA_001000865.1 Candidatus Collierbacteria bacterium GW2011_GWC2_44_18
TGAATTGTTCCGGTGATGGATTACCAACCCGGAGGAACAGGTCAGGAGTACCAACGCTCCAATTAAGTCGGCTACCAGCAAGCAGGATGGAACCACCCCACAAGGGTTCCTGCAAGAAGGTAGTTTTTTGTTAATAAAATTATTACTAATAAATTGAGGGTGGAGTGAGACCCGCCTGCCGGACGGGCAGGTTGCCAGATACCGAAACTCGCAATGACGAAAACATATGTCGAAAAAACTAGATGAAAAATATATAAAGATGGATGAGAGTAAGCAGAAAATGCTGAAGCTCCGCCATACGGCTGAACACGTACTGCACACTGCGATGCAGAAGTTGTATCCAGATTTGAAGAAGGCAATGGGTCCGGCAACGGATGATGGATTCTATTTTGATTTTGATCTGGATGAAAAGATCACGGAAGTAGACTTTCCGACGATTGAGAAAGAAATGGCGAGAATAATTAGATCGGAGTCGAAGATGGTACGACGGGAGATTGAGGCCGATGAAGCCAGAAATATCTTTGCCGGAAACCCATATAAGATGGAGTGGGTGGAGGAGATTGCCGGTCGTGGTGAGAAGTTTTCGACATATCAAATGACTTTACCTAATGGGAAAGTAATAGATGAGGACCTATGTTCAGGACCTCACTTAGACTCTGTTTCAGAAATTGGAGCATATAAACTGCTTTCTGTGGCCGGGGCTTATTGGCATGGGGACGAGAAAAACAAAATGCTGACGAGAATATATGGAACGGCGTTTGCTACACAAGAGGAGCTGGATAAATATATGTGGCAACTAGAAGAAGCCAAAAAGAGGGATCATCGAAAATTGGGTAAAGAAATGGATTTGTTTTCGTTTTCGGATTTGGTGGGTAGCGGATTGCCTTTGTATTCACCCAAAGGAGCCTTTATTCGCCGAAAATTGACGGAATATGTTGAGTCAGTCCAATCGGCGCAAGAATATTTTCAAGTATGGACGCCACAAATAGCGAAGGCAGATCTGTTTAAGACTTCCGGACATTATGACAAATACAAAGGGGACATGTTTCGAGTAGTGTCTAATTATTCAGATGAGGAAATGTTTTTGAAACCGATGAACTGTCCGCAACATACCCAAATTTATGCGGCCCAACCGAGGAGCTATCGCGATCTGCCCTTGCGACTGACAGATTTTGCCATGCTTTACCGTGATGAGAAACCAGGAGAACTTTCGGGACTGGGACGGGTGAGATCATTTTCTCAAGATGATTGTCACATCTTTTGTCGTGAAGATCAGGTGGATGCGGAGATCGATACAGCTTTGCAGATGACGAAGAAGGTCATGGATACTTTTGGATTTAAATACAAATACAGATTGTCCACAAGAGATGTGGAGCATCCGGAAAAATATTTGGGAGATCCGGCGGTTTGGGATAAAGTCGAAAAATGGGCCGAGACGATTATGGAAAGAAACCATATTGAGTATGTCCAAAGCCCTGGAGATGCTGCTTTTTATGCACCAAAAATGGATTTGGTAGCGACAGATGCATTGGGAAGGGAATGGCAGTTGTCGACACTACAGATCGATTATGTAATGCCGGAGAGGTTTGGCTTGACTTATACTGGCCAGGATGGAACTCCAAAAAGCCCGGTCATGCTCCACCGCGCTATTCTTGGGTCGGCCGAAAGAGCCATGATGATTCTGATCGAACACTATGCCGGAGCCTTCCCCGTTTGGCTTTCGCCCGTCCAAGTGACGGTCCTTCCGATATCTGAGAAGGTGATGGGATATGCAGAGAAGATTGCAAAGACGCTAAAAGAGGCTGGGTTGAGAGTAGAACTGAATATCGAGGCCGATTCTCTCGGCAAAAAAATCCGAAATGCAGAAACATCAAAGGTGCCGTACATGCTAATCTTGGGAGAAAAAGAAGCCGAGAGTAAACAAGTATCAGTAAGACAAAGAGGACAAAAGGATTTAGGGCAGATGAGTCTATCCGATTTTGCAGAGAAGGTTGTCAAGGAGGATAGAGAGAAATCTTTGTAATGGAAACTTGACAAAGTAATGGAAAAGTACTATATTAATGGAATATGACACAAATAGTAAGCCTAACCAGCCAGGGACAGATAAGTATTCCGGCTAAGATGTTGGCCAAATATGGTAAAAATAGACCAACTAGGGTGATTGTGAAAGCTGTGGAAAATGGCTGGATGGTGGAACCTGTACCGGACATATTGTCTCTTGGGGGTATTCTGCATAAGTATGCGATAAAAGGAAAAACACCCACTCAAATAAGAAAGATGGAACGAGAGGCTTTTGAAGAAGCGATAGTTGAAGATTATCTGGCGAGTGTGTCTGATGAATAACTTGTACGTTATCGACGCAAATGCAATATTGAGGTATCTACTGAAAGATAATCTGGTGCAAAGTGCAGAAGTAGAAGGAGTGTTGAAAAAAGCGAAGAATTTGGGGTCTGATGTTTATGTAACTCGAGAAGTGGTGATGGAGTGTGTTTATACACTGACTAAGTTTTACAAAGTGAGTAGGAGTGATGTCTATATGTCACTAAAATCGTTTTTAAATACAAAAATAATTGTGTTGGAAGAACGAGAGTTCGTTATGAAAGCATTGGATTGTTTTTTGTCGACAAATATTTCTTATGTAGATTGTTTGGTTTTAATTAAGTCAGAAGATTTAGGTGGGAAGCTGGTGACTTTTGATAAGAAGCTGTTGGCCAAGAGCAAATAGGGTAGAATTGAGAATATGGATGAAGCAAGTAAGAAAGAATTAATTGAGAGTTTTTTAACTCGTGGTGTTGAGAATATTATTCCCAGCCGAACGGAATTGGAGAAACTATTGTATTCGGATAAGAAACTGAATGTCTACTTGGGCATTGATCCGACGGCGACCAGAATCCATTTGGGACACGCTTTTCCACTGCGGAAACTGCAAATTTTGGCTGATCTGGGTCATAATGTCACCTTTCTTATTGGGGATTTTACGGCCAAAGTGGGAGACACCTCGGATAAAGAAGCGGAAAGGCCGATACTCACCGATGAGCAGATTGAAGAGAATTTCCAGACATACAAAAAGCAGGCATCAAAACTACTGGATTTTTCCAAAGTGAAAGTACATCATAACAGTGAGTGGCTGAGCAAATTAAACTTTGGTGATGTGCTGAAACTAACCAGAAACTTCTCTCTAAATGATTTCATCAGCCGGGAATTGATCAAGAAGAGACTGTCTGAGGGTAAACCGGTGAGTTTGCCGGAAGTGCTATACCCAATCATGCAAGGCTATGATAGCTACTTTATGGACACGGATATCCAACTTGGAGGAACAGACCAGACATTTAACATGCAGGCAGGACGAACTCTACAGAAAAATCTAAGGGGAAAGGAGTCGTTTGTCCTCGCTAACGGTTTTCTACCCGGTACTGATGGACGTAAGATGAGTAAATCTTGGGGGAATGCCATCTGGATTGAGGACACACCAGAGGAAATATACGGAAAGGTTATGTCGACAGCAGATGATGTGATTTTGACCTATTACCTAATGGGAACAAATGCTTCGCAGCAGGTAATAGATGGTGCTAGGGAGAGATTGGAAAATGGTGAAAACCCGATGAATCTTAAGAAAGAGTTGGCAAAGATAATAGTTTCTGAGCTTCATGGTGAAGAACAGGCGAAACCGTCTGAAGAATATTTTGAAAATACAGTTGTAAAAAAAATTGCCGGGGAAGATACACCGGTGATTAAAGTAGATTTCTCAGTGCCAATATTGGGAGCGGAAGCGTCTCTCGCAGCTTATGCCTTGGCCAACGGATTGGTGTCCAGTAATTCGGAGTTTAAAACTCTTCTTAAAGAGGGAGCCATTTATTTAAACGATAAACGAATCGACGGAGAAGCCGAACTGGCATTGAATCAGGGGGAAAATGTGGTGAGGATAGGGAAGAGGAAATACCTGAAGTTGGTGAAGTAGTTGACAAGAAGCCTTTGGATTGATAAATTTGTATATTCTTTAAAAGATTAATAAATGCGTTGATAGAGAAATAGTAGACAAAAAAGGTGACAAGAGAGAGCTTGCGGGTGGTGAAAGCAAGTCGGACTTTGTAAGTTGAATTAACCCTCTGGAGCAGACTTTGGTAACAAAGTCCGGGTCTTCCCGTTATAGAAAAATAGTGTGTCACCCTAGTGGTAAACAGAGCACTAATTAAGTTCATCATTGCAAGATGATGAAGAAACAAGGTGGTACCGTCTTTTTAAAAGGCCCTTGTCTAATTCCAATATTTTATTGGGATTTGACAAGGGCTTTTTGTTATTAAAAAAATACGAAATATGGAGAAAATACGACATCGCGAGCAAATATCTTCTAGAGAACTGGAGGCCAAATTGGCCGATCTTGAAGCTAGAAAAAGTCTGGTAACTAAGGTGAATTTGTTTTCTGACGATGACAACGATGAATTTAAAGTAAAATTACAAAACGGTAAAAACGTAGGCATTTTCAAAACATGGGCGGTACCCATCATCCCAATTTGGGAGGGCAATGAATTAAAAACGGAAATCAAATGGGCCGAGATAGAAAGCTGGAAAAATAGATTGCAACAAAATCCGGTTCTGGCTTGGGAAATAATGGAAAAATGGCGAGGACAAACTGAGTCTTGGGATAGAAGGCTGTTGAGTATTTTTAACGAAAGAGAGTTACCTCAAAATAAGACGGAGAGAGTGGCAGAATTGTTTTGGCGACTTAAAACAGCTTTTGCCTTTGCAGCTCCTTTTTACCACATTGAAGCAATGGTGGGAGATGGAAACGATACACCAGGAAACCCGTTTTCTGGAGACTTAGGGAGAGAGACCTCTGGTGGATTTTTGGATATGGCAGGAATGTTGCTACCATCCGCACTCGGGAAAATGGTAAAAGCAGAAAGACTGAATTGGAATGGATTGTCATGGTCGGAAATTGAAAAAGATGTTTCATCCAATACCGATATTAATAAATTGGCGATAACTCTGAGGGTGGCTAGAAAAGCGGGAATTAAAGTCGAAGAAGTTCTTTTCGCCGCGAACGCTCTAGAGTGGATTCCGGTAAGTGTGGGAGGAAAAAAAGATGATTTACCAGAAGTAGAAGCAATTAAACAACTACTTGTCTCTGATCTGAGTCCTAATATTAGCATGGGAACTGTAGCTAGAGATATGAATGGCTTGATCAGATTTTTAAACTGGACACCACTGATAAAAAACGATGTTAATTTTTCAGAAGCAGCCTGGTGGAAGTATGCCGCTGCATGCGAAACATCGAATCAAATTATCTCAGAATTGTCAGATGGAAGCTTGATCGACCCTAGCCATCAGAAGGAGTTTTTGACAGTAATATTGCCACAACTAAAAAACTTGGATGCCTCTTCGGCAAGAGGTAGATTTGCTTTGTGGATGTTTGAAAATGGTTGGTTTGGAAATAACTTGGTACAAAAGATTCAAAGGTCCGAGACGAAAATTGCTAGCGAAATGATGCAGCGAATGGCAGAGAAGGAAAATGAAGAGGCTGTACTTAGATTGGGAGAGAGTAACAATCGATTTTTGGTGGGGGGAAAAGCAGCTGGACTATTTGAAGCTATGGAAATATTTGGACGCCAGTTTGTAGGGGAGGGACTAGTGGTGACAAGTGAAGCTGTTAATAAATGGTTGAAGAGTAATGGTGTTTTAAATAATAAAATAAACCAACTCGATAAGGAAAAAGAAGTGAGTCGTAAACTTAAGATTGCTGCGGAAATACGATCTGAAATCTCACGAATGACTTTTACAAATGAGGTGGTAGCCAGACTAAAAAATGATTTGGAAGGTCGGTCCTTTGCGATCCGGTCATCTTCTTTTGATGAGGACACTTTGGTAAATGGTAGTGCTGCAGGAATTTACGAAAGTGAATTAAAGGTTCCAAAAGAGGACTTTGGGGTAAAGCTAGCAAAAGTTGTAAGTTCCTTTTTTTCCGAAAAAGCTATTAGTTACAGGCATTTGCATGGACTATCCGACAAACCTACGTTTGCAATGGTAGTACAGGAGTATTCGCCAGGGTCGGGTGGGGTGGTATTTTCTAAAGGGGATGGAAATGGTTGGTCGGTATTTACGGGAGAAACCCCTGGAGATATTGTGAGCGGTAACGAAAAATTTGATAGAACCGAATGTGATGGATCAAAAATATCAAAAGAAATTAATCATGGCTGGGTTCAGCAGGAGGCAGTTGAAATGGTAGGAGAAATGGCGATATTAGCTGAAAAAATACTTGGGGGGATGACTGATATGGAATTTGTAGTTTCAGAAAGAGGCATAAAGATCTTACAACTACGAATGCTAAATAAAGCGGAAGAAAGAGGAAAAAAACCGAAAGAAAGACCTAAAAAATGGTTTACCTTAATCAATCTAGATGGATTGGGGTCAGTGGTTTTTAAAGAAACGTCTGTGGGAATAGTGGTGGATGAAAAAATAAATATTGATCAGTTTCAAGGTGAGCTGTTTAGATGTTTGGTAAAAAACAAAGATAAGGTTTCGGTAGTGAGCCTTCCTCGAAAAATTCCGAGAACAAGTCATTTTGCTAATATTTGCCTTAATTTAGGAATAAAATTAATTTTTAGAGATGAATAACTACCAAAATGATTTAATAAAGAAAATTGGACACCAGGCAGTTTTGAATGACTGGGAGAAAGCTTTTGGTGGAAAATCATATGGCAATAGGCATTTATTTAGGGTGAATAAAATTGCCAAATACCTGCTTAAAAGAGAAAAAGGAGATCCTTTTATCGTTTTGGTGGGAGCTTGGATTCATGATGTAGCCCTAGCATCCGGTGATGATTATGACCAAAAGAAAGTTGAAAAAGAGACAACTATGTTCTTAGATACTTTCACTGAAATTAATGATAATGATAGGAAAAGAATTGTCGAATGTGCCATAGCTCATGAGACTAACGGTAAAAAACTGAGTACTGAAGCGGCCATTGTCCACGATGCTGATGCACTGGATAAATGTGGAGCTTTAGGAATTATAAGGCATATCTGGAAAACGACCAATTTGCTAGAAAATAGAGTACTTAAAGGTAACAAAGACTTTACAGTATTGAAGCGACATTTACTATTGAGGCAGATGAATTTGCTTACAAAGACCGCTCAATGGCTGGTAAAAGACATAAATGAAAAGGGAAATGTTTTTTTTGAAAATCGGGCTAAAGCTGTATCAGAAATGGAAAATATTTCCTCCCTGGCTATGGCAGGAAAAACAACAGATCAAATTGTGAAAAAAATATTATTGAGGCAAAAAGATCCCTGGACACTCGCATTGAGAGATCAGGTCAGTTGTAAATATTTAGCTAACTAACATTCATTTGTGCTAATTGTTGCATTTTGATATCTTGAGGTATATTATTCCGGCATGATCACAGAAAAACCATTTTTTGATCCTAGTTATGTAGAAGATGAGCGTAAGGAACTGGAAAGGCGGGTAGATGAACTTCTGACTAGAGGTGTAAATGAAGTGATTGGAGATGATCTCCGAGATAGGCTTCTGAGTGGAGAAATCTTGAGAGTAAAATTTGGAACCGATCCTACCAGTCCGTATATTCATATCGGCAGAGCGGTACCTCTAAGAAAGCTAAGACAGTTCCAGGACCTTGGGCATCAAATTGTCCTAATTATTGGAGACTTTACGGGTGAAGTGGGGGATACCAGCGATAAGCCAACGGGTAGAGCAATGCAGTCCTCGGAGAAAATTTCGCAAAATATGTTGACCTATGCTGAGCAGTGTGGAAAAATCCTGGATCTTTCCAAAACAGAGGTCCACTTTAACTCTGAGTGGCTGAATAAACTGACTTTTGGAGAGGTGTGTAGACTGGCAGATATGTTCTCAGTATCAGAATTTATTCAGAGAAATATTATTCGAGACAGGCTGAACAATGGTCAGAGAGTTTCGGCTAGAGAATTGCTATATCCATTGATGCAAGGCTTCGACTCTGTAGCAGTAAGAGCTGACGTGGAAATTGGTGGAACGGATCAGAGATACAACTTACTAGCTGGACGAGAAATCCAAAAACAATACGGACAACGTTCACAGTCGGTGATGACGATGAATTTAATAAACGGATTGGATGGAAGAAAAATGAGCTCTAGCTGGGGTAATGTAGTAAACCTAATGGACACAAACATTGATATGTTCGGGAAGATGATGAGTATGAAGGACGAAGAAATGATTGACTATTTTGTACACTGTACGGGTATACCCATGGAGAGGATCGGTGATTTGGCAACTAAGCTCAAGCAGCAAGATATAAACCCAATGGAAGTAAAGATGGAATTGGCATTTGAATTGACTTGTCAATACCATGGAGGAAAGATGGCTGTAGAGGCACTAAACCATTTCACACATACAATTCGTGAAAAAAATATTCCCACCGAACTTACAACTTTGGAAGTTGATTCAAGAGAGATAATTGGGGTGCTGGTACAATCAGGATTTGCATCTACTAGAAGCGAAGCAAAAAGACTGATTCTAAGCAGGGGTGTCTTTGTAAATGACAAGGTGGTTGAATCATTTGATTTTGAATTACCTCCAAACGTTGTTCTGCGCAAAGGAAAGAGGGCATTTGTGCGAGTCTTGTAGAGGTATTGACATGTCATATTAATATATGTAGGATTGGTTACTCTATGATTTATTATTCTCTAGGATTTTAAGTTGGTAAAAACACCCGGACCGGGTGTTTTTTTACAAAAATGGAATAGCGATTATTAATTTTTGAACAAATATGGCGAAGAAACTTGAGCAGGTTAGAGAATATTTCTTAGATCCAAGGAGACCGGAATCATCTGAATCATTGGCGGAGTTGGGGGCCGATACGATTAGAGCCATGGCCCAGATTTATGCCACAGGAGGTGACCTAGAGAAGATGGATAGTAAGACTCAGAACTGGCTTTCTAAATCTCAAGACTCGGATGCACTGGTAGAAATTATGGGAGAGTTGCTACACAGAGAGTCCGCAACTAGAAAATTTGATCACAAGTTCATGGGGCAAATCCATCCACAGGGTGGAAAGGTAGGAATTTTAGCTAACTTGGTCGCTGGTTACATGAATACAAATACGATTGTAAAAGAGGTTTCTTCATCGGAGCACAGAATGGAACATGAAGCTGTTAACTGGCTAGGTGAAATGTTCGGCTATGACAAGGAAAAGTTTAGTGGCAACATTGTCACAGACGGAACTTTGGCAAATATTACAGCTTTATGGGTAGCTCGAGAGAAAAAAATTAAAGAACTAAAAGATGCTGGTAAATGGAAGCCCGGAACGGTGATGCATGTCTTGGTAAACGACATGAGACACTATTCGATAGATAAGGCTTGCGTGATATTGGGAACTGAAAATGTGGTGCTTACTCTTCTTCCCAGAAAGGGATATAAAACAGATTTGGGTGAAGCTCAAAAAGCGATTTGGAAAATAAATAAAAGAGGTGAACAGGTTTTGGCTCTGATTGGTCTTGCTGGAGAAACTGAAACAGCTGAAGTAGATGACTTGGATGAAATGGCCGATCTGGCACAAAAAACACATGTTCACTTTCATGTAGACGCCGCGTATGGTGGACCATTCATTATGTCTAAAAAAGAGAGCTTGTTTAAAGGAATAAATAGAGCAGATTCAATTACAGTTGATCCTCACAAAATGCTCTATGTTCCATACGAAGCAGGGGCCATACTTTTTAAAAATAAAAAAGATCATGCCCTAATTCAAAAAAGCGCGAGGTATTTACAACCGGAAAGTAATAAGGGCTTGCTCGGAAATCCTGAAGATAGAAATTTTGGTTTTGCGGCTAGGGTGGAAGGGTCGATGGGGTCTGGTGGAGTGATGGCCACTTGGGCAACAGAAAAATTGCTTGGTAAAGATGGATTCCAAGCCCTTCTGGATCATACTTTAGAGCTAACTGAGTATTGCTATGGAAGAGTAAAAGCTTCGGATTATCTAAGACCACTTCATGTACCGGAGCTAAATACTTTATTAATTGGACTTTCTAAAAATATTTCCTTGAGTAAAGATGAATATGGTCTGACGATTCGAGAAGTACAACAAGCAGTAGATCAGAAGTATGGTTACTATGTATCGACAAATGATGATGTAGACAACGGACGGGCGGCCTTTAGATTTGTAGCTATGCATCCCTGGACGAATGAAGAGGATGTGGAGGCATTGATAGGCTTCCTCGAATTAGAATTATCTCTGAGACTCCAATGAAAGAAAAACTTAGTAGAATTACAAAACTTACGTCAGACCTTGTAGAAATTAGATCCGAAACAAAAAATCAAGTAAAGGTAGAGGAGGCTTTGGATTTTGTAAGCAGCTATTTGAAGGATTTGAACCTCACAGAAGTGGAGTTTGAAAATAACGGAGTGGTGTCTAAATTGTGGGTGGTGCCGGGGCAAGAGTTTCCTCTGAAAATTCTTTTGTGTGGACATATTGACGTAGTGGATGCTAATGATGATCAATATGTTCCTAAAATAGAGGATGGGATTATGTATGGACGAGGAACAGGTGACATGAAGGGCCACGATGCAGCTATGATCATTGCCCTCAAAGATTATGTAGAAAAAGGTGGAAGTGGAAGTGTAGGGCTTTTGTTAACTGGTGATGAAGAGGTGGGTGGTTTGAATGGCGCAAGGTTTGTTCTGGAACAAGGAATCTCAACAGAACTGGTTTTTATACCCGATGGTGAATTTGACTTCGCAATTGTTGAGTCGGAAAAAGCACCACATCATTTTCATGTCAAAGCGATTGGCCCAGGAGGTCATGCCTCTAAAGCATTTATGATTGATAATCCGATCAATCGACTACTCAAGGTGTATCACGGCATGCAAGCAAAATATGCCGTAGCAACAAAAGAAAAAAACTGGAATTCTACTTTTGAAATGACGACGATCAAAACTGGAGTAAACTCAGAAAATGCAATAGCCTCTGAAGTTGACGCTTGGTTTAGCTGGAGATTTCCCATTGAGCAATTTTCTTTTGAAGAGGGGGTGAACGACATTGTGAATCTATGTGAAGAAAACGGATGTCGTTTAATCACCGAAACAATTAAAGACGCAAACGGTTCTGTGATTGAAAAAGCCGGTCACGGTGGCGGCGAAGGGTGTTTTACAGACCTTAATGACCCTGCCGTAAAGTTGTGGAAGGACGTCACTGAAGGTGTGTTGGGAAGGGGGATTGGAAAAGCAAACATGCACGGGGCAACCGATGGACGACATTTTTACAATAAAGGATCGAAGGTCCTAATTACTTCTGCTAATTCTGGAGGAGCTCATGTAGAAGATGGCGAGTGGGTAGATCTCCAAAGTTTGGCACAGCTTAGTGAAGCAATTGAGAGATATCTTGAACTGGTAGGGTAGCCTGATAAACAAAGATCCTTTCTCTTGACATGGCTGTTACAGCGTGATAACATGCTAATACATGAAAACAGTAGATTATAGGGAGAACTGGAAAAATGAAGATACCGACCGACTATTTCGGGCGGTTCTTAGCCTCAAAAATGAGATCGAGGCCGAGGCTTTTTTCCGTGACTTGATGACAGAGCAGGAAATCCAAACTTTTGCCGAGAGGTTGAAGGTGGCTGAATTACTAGTGGAGAAGGTCTCGTATCGGGAAATCTACAAACGGACAAAGGTAAGTACAGCCACAATCACCAGGATAAATCAGTGGTTGGAACGAGGAATGGGTGGATATAAGCTGGCAATTTCGCGATTAAATTCAAATACTGAACATCAGCATACCAAGACGGCTACCGTTTTGTGATTCGTTTGTTAATTTGAGATCACTAAGACGGTAGAGATACCGTCTTTTTTGTGGTCGAAATTAATCGAATTTTATAAAAATATTAAAAAAATGGAAAAAAATATACGTATCGAAGAGATACAAAAAGAAACATTACTAACTAAAGAAGCTCGGGAAAACCGAAGGCTCATTGATGCCGAAATAGTAAGGAGAAAAGAAATTGGTCTATTGGGAACAGAAAATTTGTCTCCATCCAATCGGGTACTTGATTATCTCGACCGAGTTGAAAACACCGATAACTTTGTTTACGAAATAACAGAAGGGTTGGTAAAGGACAGAGAATGGAAAATAGAACCTAAAATGGTCTTAACGATTCCCGTGGTTGGCATAGGGGGACAAGAGGAAGAGGCTATTGTAAACACTTTAATAAATTTGTTCGACGATCCTATGGTAAAAACGGGGGAAGTCGGAATATTAATTTTGGTAAATAGACCGGCCGGATCGGTGGCGGATGAGACAAATATTCTGGCCGAAGGAGCTATTGATGCACTAGGATTGAATGGGATGGTAATGGATGCCGACATCCCGAAGGATCTGGGTACCACAGATGGTCCATTCGCGAATGAAATGGCATTAATTTCAAATGAGGCACCTATTGGAATTTTGAGAGATATCTTGAATATTTCGGCGATGAAGTTGTGGAAACAAAACAAGTCTTCCCAATTACCGATTTTATTGCAGATGGATGGAGATTTCGAAGGTTTTGCTATTGGTGGATTTAACGAATTGCTTGGGGAATTTAATGATTCAAAGACAAAACTGGTTCAGTGTACAAGTGATTGGGACAGCAAAGAGTTTCGCACAGAGAACGATTGGGGGCTGTGGATTGGGTCGGAATTGATGCGTGAATTACCGCAAATAATTAAAAATCAGATAAATAACGCCAATTTGTCTATCGAGGTGAGAAATCAGCTTATTTTTGGAGAGGCGATTCAGAGAGGAATTCAGGTGCCTCAGGCAGAACGAATGGAGAGTGTCGCCGGCAAAGGAGGCTATGGACTACAGCGATTGAAAGAGGATGAGCTCGACCAAAATATTAGGATATCGGAGAGAGTTGCTCCCGGTGGAGTAAGGACTTCCAATGAGGTGATATTTAAGTGGAGTAACCGAAGGGCCGTCAGATCCTGGATTGATCTTCGCCAGCCACCTATTTCTCAGTGGGTAAATGGTTTTGCGGTCGATGATCTAGTGCGGGGAAAAACGCCTAAAGAAAAAGATTTAGATTCTGGAGATATTGAATTGGCGATTAACCGAACCTTAGCCAGATTTCCTATCCCCAAAAAACTTAATGGGGTTTACGATAATTATCAACTACCAATTCTTGAAGTGCTAGAAAGATATGAGTTAGAGAGATTTAATGTCTCTGAGGAGAAGAAAGGAGAAGACTTGTTTTATCTACAAATAAAACTAGCTTAACCGAATGAAAAAACGAGAAAAAAAGTTCGGTATTGTGGAGGGGTTCTTTAGTGAACCTCTCCCGATATGGTCCGAAACTGAAAGACTTCAAACCGTGGATATTGTGGCTACGAATGCGAGAAATATTAACACATATGTCTACTGTCCTAAGGACGATCCTTATGTCACAAAGAAATATGACATCTTATACCCGGACGCAGAAATCAAGAAGATTGCAAGACTAATAGAGAACTGTGAAAGTCGTGAAATAAACTTTATGTATGGACTTAATCCTAGTATTGAGGGAAGTATCGATCCCGAATTAATCAAGGAAAACACCATGAAGAAGATTACGCAAGTTATGAATGTGGGCTGTAAAAATATTATATTGCTTTTTGATGATATTCCACTAGCCTATGATGTGGTGGATGGTAGTGTGGGGGTAGATAACAACTTTGAAAAAGTGATTCAAATCGTAAATGATATCTATGAGGAAACTCGGGGAATGATTGAAAACTACTGGTTTTGTGGACCAGACTACTGCTTTCGGAAAGAGAGCCCCATAACGATAGCGACGAAGGAATTGAACAAAGAAATTGGGATTATCTGGACCGGTAACACTATCTTCTCTAAAACAATAAGTTTGGCTGATGTGCAGAGAGTAAAAAATATTTTAAGTAAGGATGCGAAGATAATTTTCTGGTCAAACTACCCGGTAAATGATTGCGAGCAAGCAAAAGGGACTTTTAACTTGGGTGGTTTTTATCCCATTGAAAAAGAGGTGATGAGGCTAATTGGTGGGGTAATTGTTAATCCGATGAGGGAGTGTATGGCTAATCTGCCATTTTATGTGACCTTTTCAGATTGGATTGGTAATAATAAATATGAGAGAACTAAAAGCTATCTTTTGGCGATGAAGAAGGCATTGGGAATTGGAAGCAGTACCGGAGAAACTTTGATGCGAATGGCCAGTAGAAATATCGTAGATAACGATCTCGAAGTGGTCTGGGGAAGTCTTGATGTGGAAGTGTCGGCAAAAAATGAGTTTGGAGAAAAGTATCTTGAGGCAGTAATATCGCTAACAGAGGATGTTAAGAGGTGGAAGAGTATCTTAGAAATAATATTAAAAGGAGAAACTATAAAGAAGTCCGACCTTGAAAAGGTTGATTGGTTTCCAACTAAGACATATATCTCCAGATATTTGTCTGAGATTGTCAAAATAATTAACTGTAGAAAAAAACTTTACAGTCGTGACTGCCCCGAAACTATTATTAGAAAATACAGAGGAAGCGAGAACCTTTCGATCTCAGAGGAGGATAATAAGAAATATCTGGATGAGATAAAAAGATTGATCTCTGATGAGCGAAGGGAATTTCTTACTTTTATGAATGACAAAAAGACACCTTTCGGTAAAAGAGCTGAGATCTTGATGAAAAGAAGGTGCGTAAACAGGTTTACCATTAATTAACATATAATAAACATATGCAAATACAAACACTAAAGGGGTTCAGAGATTTTTTGCCAGAAGAGGCAAGAAAACGCCAATGGGTCAAAAGTAAAATGATTGAGGTGGCAGAAAGATGGGGCTACGAACCTATTGAAACACCGACACTTGAGTCTTATTCCCTTTTTAAGGGCGAGGTCGGCGAAGATGAAAAACTATTCTATAAATTTGTGGACAATGGTGGCCGTGAAGTAATGCTAAGGTATGACCAAACAGTCCCAACTTGTCGTTTTGTGGCCAATAATCTAAATTCTTTAACCATGCCTTTCCGGCGTTATCAGTGTCAATCTGTTTTTAGAGCCGAAAATCCTCAAAAGGGACGTTATCGTGATCCTATCCAATTTGATGTCGATATTTTTGGTGTAGCATCGCCGACCGCGGATGCAGAAGTGATGGCCGAAAACCTGGACACTTATTTGAGTTTAGGGTTCAGAAAGCCGGTGGTTCTGATAAACAGTCGGGATTTGATGGTAGGAATTCCATACGAGGCAATTGTCGCTGTAGACAAACTTAAAAAAATTGGTAAGGACGGTGTGATAGCGGATATGATAAATAAAGGAATTGGGAAAGTTCAGGCTGAAATGTATTTTGAACAAGTTCAAAATATTAAACCGGACGAAACCATTAAAACTATTATTTCGTATTTGGAGAAATCGGGGTTTGGTAAAGAGTTTTACAGATTTGAACCGACTTTAGCACGATCCTTTTCGTATTCTCAGGGACCTATTTGGGAAATGGTAATCGAAGACTATACAGCCGGCTCCGTAGGTGGTGGCGAAAGGTACGATGGTTTGATGGAAAGACTGACCGGATTGAAAATTCCCGCGACTGGGATAGGAATGGGTTTTGACCGTACAGTGGAGGCGGCTGACTTACTTGGACTGATTCCAACCAATAAAACATCGACAAAGGTTTTAGTTGTTCCCTTTTCCCCTGACCAAAGGGTTATCGCGATAGAAACGGCTCAATCTTTCAGAGCTGCCGGCATAAACTCTGAGTTATACCCTGAAGACAGTAAAATAGACAAACAGTTGAAATATGGTAACAAAAAAGGGATTCCATATGTAGTAATAATAGGAGCTGACGAAGTCCAGGCCAAGAAAGTGTCCTTGAAAAATATGAAGTCTGGGGAACAAGAAACGGTGTTTGTTGCAGATGCTATTAAGAAATTGAAGGACCTATGACCAAAGAAGTACTGATAAAACAGCTGAGTGACCTCGTGAGATTTAAAACTCTCTCTGGAAATGTAGAAGAAAACACAAAGGCACTAGACTACGTGCAAGAATTAATTGGCCAGGGCTTTGAGATGGAGAGGATAAAAAATGGGAAAGCGGAGGTTTTGATGGCTTCGGTGGTGAAGGGTAACTCACCAAAGTATTGCTACATGGTCCATGTAGACGTGGTGTCCGGAAGGGATGATCAGTTTGAAATGAAGATTGAAGACGGAAAAGCCATCGGACGGGGTACTTGTGACATGAAGTTTTCGATACCCCTAGGAATTTCTCTTTTGAAAGAGGCTAGGGAAAAGCAAATTGATTTTTGCCTGATGATTACCACTGATGAAGAAGTGGGTGGTCTGGAAGGGGCGAAGTTAATCGCGGAAAGAGGATTTTCTCCACAGATTTTAATTGTCCCTGATGGAGGTGAAAATCTAAATTTCGTAGATAAAGCTAAAGGAGTGTGCCAACTAAAGCTAGTAGCCAAAGGAAAACCGGCTCACGCGTCTAGGCCGTGGTTGGGAAAAAACGCGATTGATCCTCTCCTGAAATTGGGTGCTGAGTTGCTGAAGATTTATGGAGAAAACAATCTAACCGAAAGCTGGAAAACAACCATGAACTTTGGGACAATTAGTGGTGGAACTTCGACAAACCAAGTCTGTCCAGAAGCGGAAATGAAAATTGATTTTAGATATCCGGAGACGGACTCAATCGAAAATATTGTTTCGGTAGTGGAAGGAAAGATCAAAGAACTGGGACTTGAAGTTGAGGTCTCGAAACTTTCAACAGGTCTGCCGACGTTTACCGATGTCAATGACCCAGAGGTTAAAAGGTATATTGGGGTGATGGAGGAAGCATTTGGTCAGAAAATAGTTGTAAAACAAACTTATGGCGCTTCGGACGCCAGACATTTTGCAGGGTTAAAATGTCCGGTGCTTATGCACAAACCGCTTGGAGGAGAGATTCACTCGGAGGATGAGTGGATAGATATCGACTCAGTGATGACCTTCTGCGAAGGACTTAAAAAATATCTGGGATTAAATAGCTAGGCGATACGCTTTTGAAGGAATACTTGGAGATCGTCTAGGCTAATTCTTTCTTGGACCATGGTGTCCCGGTCTCTGACCGTCACCGTGTTGTCTTCGAGGGTTTGATAATCGATGGTGACACAGTAGAAAGTGCCGATTTCGTCTTGAGTAAAGTAACGTTTGCCGATGTTGCCTCTTTCGTCTAAGGTAGTGTTTACCTGACCATTGAGAAGGTTAAAGACTTCTTTGGCTTTGGTGCTGATCTCTTCTTTGTTCCCAACCAAGGGGAAAACGGCCACCTTGTACGGGGCTAAGACTTTGGGAAACTTCATAACGACACGCTTCTTTTCGACATCCTCGAAATAGGCGTTCATCATGATAATAGTCAGAAGGCGGGAGAGACCGAAAGTGGGTTCGATGACATGGGGGATAAACTTTTCTTGAGTGTACGGATCAGTGTAGCGAAGATCGACGCCGGATTTTTCGATGTGATTTTTGAGATCGAAGTCAGTGCGATAAGCCAGGCCAAACATTTCTTTGAAGCCCCAAGGGAATTCATATTCGAGATCTTCGGTGCGGGAACTGTAATGACTGAGCTCTTCTTTGGAGTGAGATCTCCAGCGAAGTTTTTCGGCAGGGATACCAACGGACAAAGCAAATTGATACATTTCTTTTTTCCAGTATTCAAAATGGGTTTCCCATTCTTCAGGTTTAACAAAGTATTCAAACTCGGCCAGGTCAAACTCCAGAGTGCGGAAAGTAAACTTACCCATGGTAATTTCGTTCCTAAAAGCTTTTCCTGATTGGGCTAATCCGAAAGGAAGCTTGGGGTGAAGAGAATCCAAGACTTGTTTGAAGTCGACAAACATTCCCTGGGCGAGTTCTCCTCTTAGATAAGCCGTATTTTTGCCTTCGGTAATGATACCGATTTGGGTTTCGAAAAGCTGATTGAAGTTTCTGGTTTTGGTCCAGTGTTGGCTGCCGCATTTGGGACACTCGATTTCGTTGTCTTTGATGATTTTATCCAGCTCCTCCAGAGGTTTGCCTTCGACATTACCGATGTCGGGAAACTTATCCTCTATTAAATGATCAGCTCGGGTACGGTAGTGGCAGGTAAGACAGTCGATCATGACATTGGTGAAGTTCGCCGTATGGCCGGAAGCTTCCCAAACTTTGGGGCTCATGAGAATAGAAGTATCCAAACCAAACATATCCGGACGGGAAGAGACAAAAGTATTCCACCAATGATTGGCTAAATTACGTTTTAATTCGGTACCAAGAGGACCAAAGTCGAAGGTGTTGGCTAGACCGCCATAGATCTCGGAGCCAGGGAAGACGAAGCCACGTCGTTTGGCCAGAGAAATAATTTTATCGAGAGTAACTTGATTGTCCATGATGGATAAATTATACTTCAACCCAATGCGGGCGGACGCGGGGGTCCGCCCCTACAAAAGATGACTTCAAGGACGGTCCTTGAAGGCTTGGGTTTGATAAATCAAACCCCTACATCGCAATGACGAATGCGTCCAGATGGATCCCCGCATTCGCGAGGATGACAAATGATACATAATAATCGGGCGGACGCGGGGGTCCGCCCCTACATGGGGAAATTATTTGGCGGAAGAGAGGCGGAGGTCGATGCGCTCCATATCGCGAGGGAACATGGAAGCTTCACGGACGTTCTTGAGACCTAGTATATACATGGTGATGCGCTCGGCGCCGAGAGCGAATCCACCTAAGGGAGGTGAGCCGAATTTGAATGCTTGGAGATACAAAGCGACATCTTCTTCTTTGAGTCCCCATTCATGAACGTTTTTCAAAATAGTTTCGTAATCGTTTAAGCGTTGACCCCCGGAAGACCATTCAACCCCACGGCAAAGAAGGTCGACACTGAGGGCATATTCAGGGTCGGCCGGGTCAGGGTAGCAATAGAAAGGTTTCTTTTTGGTAAGAAAATGAGAAACAAAGACAAGGTCGGAACCTTTTTCTTCTTTGGCCCAAGCGCAGATCTCGCGTTCGTCATCCGGGGCTAAATCTTTTTCGGTACGACAGTCGCGACCGGTGCGCTCAAAAATTATTTCTTGAGCATCGCGAAGCTTGATGATGGGAAATTTTTCAGACATTAAGGGAATGGTGGCGTTGAAAAGAGCCAATTCCTTTTGACAGTGCTGTTGGACTTCATCAAAAATATATCTAACGACATATTCTTCCATGTCCAGTACCTCGTCAACTGATTCGATAAAGTTGAACTCGGCATCTAAGCTAACCGCTTCAGTGAGGTGGCGGGTGGTGGCCGATGGTTCGGCCCGGAAAATATGATTGACACTAAAAACTCTTTCGAAAGCAGTGGTAAGAAGAGATTTGTAGAGCTGGGGACTTTGGGAGAGATAGGCTTCGTGATCGAAATAATCAACTTTAAAAACTTCAGAACCGCCTTCGGGGACGGCATTGATGATGGAAGGCGCTTGGAATTCAAGAAAATCTTTTTCCATCAAAGCCCTGCGAAAAGCGTCGATGACCACGGCCTGAACTTTGAAAATGGCTTGAATCTTGGGATGACGAAAGGACAGAGAGCGATAATCGAGAAGGGTGGGCAACTCAACTTCTAAAGTTTCCTTGCTCATATCGATTGGGAGCTCGGCTGAGTGTGATAGAACAGCAAGTTTGAGAGCTTCGATTTCAACTGTGCCAGTTGTCAGATCGGGATTGATCATTTTTTCGGGACGTGCCTTGACTAGTCCTTCAATACTCACGACATCTTCGAGCTTGAGTGAACCCAAAAGATCCCCGGTGCCAACTATTTGGATTAGACCGGTACGATCTCGAAGATCGATAAAGACAATTTTGCTGTGATCACGCTTGGTATTGACCCAACCTTTGAGGGTGATGGTTTCGCCAATTTTATTGATAGTGTCTTCGACCAGTGTTCGTTCCATGGGGATAATTATAGCGCAAGGGTGGAGTGAGACCTGCCTGCCGGCAGGCAGGTTGCCTGGTCTTCGCAATGACAACTGGTGGTAGAATGATATGGCTTGAGTAATTTTGAAGGATTGATTAAGAGTTTGGGTCCGGAGAGGGTTAAGTTAGATGAGCCCTTGTCTTCTCACACAACGTTAAAAATAGGTGGTCCGGCCGACTTATTTTATGAAGCGAAAAATTCGGGTGAGTTGATAAAAGCGGTGCGATTGGCCAGAAGTTTTGAGGTACCGGTAACGGTGATTGCAGGGGGAAGTAATGTATTGGTAGGTGATTTGGGAATCAGGGGGTTGACCGTTGCGAATAGGGGCGGAAAGATAGAGATACGAGAGAAAAAATTTTTGGGTTTTCGAAAAAACAAAGTAATTGAAGTTGACTCAAGATGGATGGTGTCCAACAAAGGCACGATGAAATATGATTTTTCCGATTTGGATTATGATGAAAGTGATTTTCCCGAAGTGGAGGTGTCGATAGGCAGTGGTGTAAATTTGCAGTTGGCGATGGATAAACTCTTCGATGAGGGCATTACCGGACTACAATGGTACGCCAGAATTCCTGGTTCACTTGGAGGAGCTGTATTTAACAATATTCATGGAGGGAATCATGTATTTTTTGAAATTGTTAAAGACGTGGTGGTGCTGACACAACATGGAGATGTAATGAAGATTCCTGTGAAGAGCATGCGCTTTGAATATGATAAATCGCGACTTCAGACATCAGGAGAGATTGTTTTGGAGGTAGTTCTTAATTTGAGAAAAGGAGATGTGGAAAAGGCGAGGATGGTAGCAGAAGAATGGAAAAAAAGAAAATCTAGCCAGCCGATGAATTCAGCCGGATGTGTGTTTAAGAACATTTCTGAAGAAGATAGAGTGATACTTGGATATCCTACTACAACCATTGGATACATAGTCGAACATATTTTGAATATGACCGGGTATAAAGTGGGTGGGGCGATGATATCGGAGTTCCATCACAACTTTATTGTGAATACGGGTGAGGCGACGGCGAGAGATTATTTGATGGTTAGAAACGAAATTGTGCGTAGAGCAAAGGAAGCTATTGGGCTTGAACTGGAAGATGAGATAATATATTTAGGAGAATTTGATTAATAATTTAAACAATTAAATTGAATGGAGTATTGAGAATTACAGGTGGTAGAAAACTGGAGGGAACGGTAACTCCGATCCCAAATAAAAATAGTTTGGTGGCGGTTCTACCTGCCTCCATTCTTAGCAATGAAACGGTGACGTACAAAAATGTGCCAGGAACTAGTGATGTGGTGAAGATTTTGCAGATCCTCAAACTGTTGGGAGCAGAAGTTGATCAAAGCGTGGAAGGTGAAATAAAAATAAATTGTTCCGGGGTAAAGCGGTATAGAGTGGATCAAACACTAGGCGGACAGTTCCGAGCCTCTTTAATGTTTGCCGGACCATTGCTCGCCCGATTCGGGGTGGCGGAGATCCCCTTGCCCGGTGGTTGTGATTTGGGAATGCGGTCGATTTCGGCACATTTGGACTCCTTTAAGAAAGCCGGAGTGAAATTTGAGTATGCAGAAGGTTATGTAAAGTTTACCGCACCCAAGAGGTTGGGGAAGTCATTTGATATTTGGCAACTGGAAGCGAGTGTGACAGCATCAGAAAATTTGATGATGTATGCGGCCGGTACGAATTCCGACTTTGTGATTATTGATGCCGCTTGCGAACCCCATGTGAGTGAGCTGTTAAGAATGCTGAAAAGTATGGGGGCAGAAATTGACGGGATAGGATCAAATAGGGTGACGATAAAAGGGAAGAAGAGACTAAAGGGTGCGGTCTACGAGCCCGGTCCCGACTTCGTTGACGTGGCCGGTCTGATAGTGGCGGCCGTAGTAACTGACGGTAAGATTCGTATAAAAGGGGCAAATATTCCTGAGATAGTGAACGGAATGATCAACTGGTTTGAACTTTTTAATATAAAAATTGACAGAGATGGCTTGGACTTGATTGTCAGTAAAAACGGAGAATTGGTCATAGACACAGTGAACTCCGGCATACCATTGGCTGCACCAGGATTACCCAAGCTTTATCCAAGACCCTGGCCGGGATTTCCGGTGGATGCGATTCCGGTGATGGCTGTACTGGCCAGTAAAACCAAAGGAAGACTACTGTTAAAAAACTGGATGTATGAATCGGGGCTAGAATTTGTAAGAGAACTGAACGCGATGGGAGCGGATATATTTGTTTCCGACCCGGAGAGATTGTTTCGCCCAGCGTGATTCAAGCTTGTAAGGCTATCTTTATTGCAGCTCTGTGTGATCCGGTAACTACGGAAATACATGGAGTGGATATTCTAAGGAGGAGATATCCTAACGTGTTCGAAACCTACACCAGACTAGGGGCAATCATCGAAAGGGTGGATGACTAAAGTTTTACACGAGATTCCATATTTTTCTCAATGGGAAACAAAAGAGCTGGCAAATGATTTCTTGAATAGAAAAATAACCGCTAAGGATGATCCAAAGTGGATGGATTCGGGAGCAGACTCTCCTGAAGAGTATGAAGACTGGAGCTGGAATATTTGCGGTATGGCTTGTCTGAAAATGATTCTGGTCAAAAAATTTGGTGGAAACTATCGGACAGTTGAGCTAGCCAAGAAATGCGAATCATACGGCGGTTATAGACAATATGAAAATAAAATTGATGGTTTGTTTTACCACCCCTTTTGTAGATTTCTGTCGAGTGAGTTCAAAATAAAAACGAAGGTATATAGATTCTTTTTAACTTTAGAAGGAATAAAGAGGGAGGTGAAAAAAGAGCGCCATTTTATAGTTTCCGTGAATCCGGCAATTAAATGTGCGAAAAACACTCCCAAGTACAAAGGGGGGCACTTGGTGTTGATTACTGGATTTGATGAAGAAAAAAGAACCCTGATTTTGCATAATCCTTCGGGTTTATACGGTGAGTCCCGAAAAGGATTTTAAAAAATTCTTTGCCGGTAGAGGGATATTAGTGTACTAAAATAAAACAATGAATCCAAAAAAAGTGATGGTGGTATATGGGGGAGTGAGTCCGGAACATGATGTGGCGGTAGTGACGGCGTGGCAGGTAATGCATGCTTTGAAAAAGGCAGGTTTTGAAGTGATGCCAGTCTATATCAGCAAGGGTGGAAGCTGGTATTTGGGGGATGATAAGTTCCTTGATTCCAAGTCGTATCAAAATAACAAGAAACTTATCAGTGGAGCAAAAGAAATAATACTCTCGCCGGAATCGGAGCGAGGGGTCCTCCAGAAAGGTTGGTGGAACTTTGGAATGACGGAGAAGCAGCCCGATGTTATCTTCCCCGTGGTGCATGGTCGGGGTGGAGAAGATGGGACACTTCAAGGGCTCTTTGAGATGTCCGGTATTCCTTACGTGGGTTGTGGGGTGACGGCGAGTGCTGTGAAGATTGATAAATATTTGGCTAAGATAATTGCAAAGTCGATCGGTATAGATGTCTTACCTGACAGACTGGTGGTAAAGGGAGAGAAGATGATGACGGCAGAAAGAAAAGAGATGAAATTTCCGGTAATGGTGAAGCCGGTAGGACTAGGATCGAGTATAGGCCTATCCCGTGTGGAGAAAGAAAAAGATTTGAACGACGCCCTGGAAGTTGCTTTTTGTTATGACCGAAGGGTAATAATTGAAGAAGCTCTCTGTGATTTTGTAGAGGTAAATATTTCAATCATGGGAAATGGTCCCTATGAAGTATCTATGACGGAGCACCCTATGGCCAGCAGTCAAGTATTATCTTTTTCTGATAAATATGAAGGTCAGGTGAAACAAAAAGGTATGGCTGGTGCCAAGAGACTCATTCCAGCCGATGTGAAACCAGAAGTAATTAAGAAAATTGAGAAGTATACAGTGGACTATTTCCGAGCCATAGGGGGAAAAGGAATTGCTAGAGTGGATTACATGGTCTCGAAGTCCGGCAAGATTTATTTTAACGAAATAAATACCATGCCGGGATCGCTCGCCTTTTATCTCTGGGCAGCCAGTGGGGTTAGCTTTGAAGAACTGGTAAAAAGACTAGTAAACTTTGCTTTGGAGGAAAAAAAGAGTAAGAAGAGCCTGATAAATACTTTTGAAAGTAATATCTTGGCCGGGTTCGCAAACCTGGGGTTGAAGGGCGGAAAGGTTTAAAAGTGGATTATCTTATAGTTATCTGATAGCGGGAGATAA
>LCIE01000014.1 GCA_001000865.1 Candidatus Collierbacteria bacterium GW2011_GWC2_44_18
TGTCGCCATGATATTCCACCTCCTTTCTGTGTATTTAAGCTCAATTTGTTAATGGGCTATTTTACCGAAGGTGGTGCATTTCGTTTTAGAACTAAGGTGTTTTTATTCAAAACGTGGCTAGTTTGGCTGCAACTTTCGGCATTCTGGAAATGGCTGACGTGGTCACCCAACTGGAAACACTAAAGGCTGGTAATGTAAAGCAAATCATGTTTCTGATCTCCGATGAAACGGCAGCCGAAGTAGTGGCAACTATACTATCTTTGGCCATCATTAACTATGGTACTTGGAAACATGAGGAATTCTTTATTCAGCACCCATCGGAAGCCAATAGCAAACCGATTCATTTTTATCGAGAGCTCTCTGCCGATATGTACAAAAACCATGGCGATGCCTATCTGGCTCAAGCCAAAGTAATTATCGAAAAGTATTTCTACGAGGATCATACCGTCTAGACTTGTACCCGCCGAATAGGCGGGTTTTTGTGATCCAAGTATAATAATAAACTATGGCAAAAATGACTGACTATGTAACCTTGGAAGGTAGGAATATGGTAAGAGACGGACTTGCTTCCGGGCAAAGAATTGGGACAGTAATGTTGGCACTTGGATCGGTTGGAGATCCGAAGATCAAAGAGATTGAGAAGATAGCCAGAGAAAAAGGAGTCCAGATCCAAACCATACCCACAGAGGAGCTAAATAAGATGGCGGAATCGAGAAACCCTCAGGGGGTCATCGCCATTATGGATGTACCGGAGGTTATTTCACTAAAGCAGATTCTGGAAAAGAAAAGAAATTGCTTTATTTTGCTACTCAACCGGATCGACTATGAGCAAAATATGGGCGCCATTTTGAGAACGGCGTGGGCGGCAGGAGTGGACGGCGTGGTCGCCTCTCCAAATGGAGTCCATGAGATCACACCGGTGGTCGCAAAAGTCTCCATGGGCGGTGCGGCTTATGTACCGTTAATTCCCATGAGTTTATTTCAAGCAATGAAAATGCTCCATGAGTATGCTGTGCCGGTAATCGGGGTGGAAGTGGAAATGGGTAAGACTATGTATGAACAAAAACTGACGGGGCCGGTGGCTTTCTTGATGGGAGGAGAATCTGAGGGACTATCCGAACCATTGCAGAAAGAATGCGACTACTTTATTAATATTCCCATGCAGAAGGCAGTGGCCTCTTTGAACGTAAGCGTGGCGACAGCCCTGGTGCTGTACGAAAAAAATAGACAGGAGAAGGCCATCTAGGCACGGGCTTGCTTTTGTACTATGGGCTTGGTAGAATATGCCTGTTCTTGAAAAAATCTAACGGAGGTATGAGAATGATAGATGTAACCATATTGCTTGCTGATGGACAGTTCGACCTCGCCGGAATAAAACCCAAAAAGCTGTTGGTTGCGATTAAAGAGCGCGAAGTTGCTCTGGTTGCGGCCGTAAAACGGGCAATCTTTGAATCCACAGGTTTTGACGCTTCTGTGAAACTTGGTAGCGTTAAACCGACTTCCGGAGTGGAGATTCAGCTGGAAGATTGCAGCCTCAAGGCAGACAAAGTGGAAAGGGTTTTGACGGAAATTGGTCTCGCCGTCTATTTCCTCAGAGGATCTAATTTTAAACGGGAAGATATCCACATTACCATGCGCGGTGCAACGATTTCCTCTCTGTAGCGATCTTGCCCTCACTAAGTGAGGGCTTTTTTTATCTATTTTTCTTTGGAGCGGCGGGCACCTTCAGGGCTGAAACCCAGCTCCGAAATAAGAAAGTAATCGACTGCTTCCAATAAATGTTTTTTAGTGTCTTCATTCTGAATAATCACATCAGCCATCGCCAAACAACGGCCAACTTGCTGGCCAAAATTATTTTCCCCCAGACCTAGATCCCGATTGTTGGCCCGAATAAAATCGCCTTCCGCCGTACCATCTTCACCCCTCCTCCAGGCGCGATCCAAGTACCATTCCAGCCTGTGCTCCGGTGAAGCATCGACTCCAATAACAGTGATGCCGAGTGCTTGACGGAGAAAGTCAATTTCCGAGGGGTTGCGGATTGAGTCAATAACGATATTGCCCTCAATGTCGGCTAACATTTCTAAGGTTCTTTCGGCCAAGACATGTCCGCCAAAAGTTTCTCGGAGCTCATTGCCAATATTTTGGAGATTTTCTCTAGACATAGGTAACCCTCGTGCTCTAACTTCTTCACGGACTCGATCGGAGAGGCTAAGGGCCAAGAAACCCAAACCACGAAGATACTTGGCTACCTCCCCTTTCCCCGAAGCAATGGGGCCGACTAGGCCGATGACTGTCCTGTTCATAAATCCAGTGTACAAGAATTGTAGAAAAAATGATGGTGGAGATGTTAGAATCTTTTTTATGGTTGCAAAATTCAAAGAAACTTTTGAGGAAATGGTCACGAAATATGAAAAAGAGTTTGACGGATTTCAGGAACTTCATGATAAATATGAGCTTGATCCACGAAAGTGGCAGGCGGAATTCAATTCCGAAGGGGCAAAGATAATGGAGATTATCAGAACTTATGAAAACAAACTCTGTGGTCACATGGAAAATACCCAGAACGCGACTTACTCGGCAAATTTAGCAGAAAAATTTAGAAATGAAATAAAGAGGTATTTACCCAAGCTGGATATGATTGGAGTGACGGTGGGATAAAGAACTCCAGAACTCAAGAAATCAAGAACTCAAGTTGAGGTATAAATTTTATTTGCCGCACTCGCTTTTGATTTTCTCAAGAAGGACACTGCAGAATTGCTCAGAGACAGCCTTGGACGACTTCTCGACAAGACTGGCGGCGACGCTGGCGGCTTGTTGGCTAATCTCATCGGTAATCGATTTCAGAGGTGATTCAGTGTATTCGGTAGTGACACCCATTATCTTTAGAGTAGGAATTTGAATTTTTTCAGGAAGAGCTTTGTTGGCCAAGTTTACGGCGGGAGTGATTATTGAACTTTGGAATTGAGGATTTTTAATGTAGTAGTCAACCGGACCGGAAATCTGAGGAAACATTTTGTACGCTCCGAACAATGCGAGGCTGATTATGGCTAATCGTATAAATATGTTGTTCATTGGTGAGGTTAAGTTTTACAGATCTGATTGATGTGTTGTAAGGTCATGTTTGTTTCTTCGTGAGTAAGAATGTCTGAAACCTTGTTCTCGTCGATGGCTTGTTTTAACCTTGCGCAGGTGACGATCCCTCTCTCGAGCAATTGGTTTGTTTTGAACCTAGGGATGTGGTAAACAAGAGTAACGGGGTGCAAGCCAGCAGCCATGATGAGATCTGATAGACCATGCCCCTGGGGATGTAGCCAGGAAGTAAGTTCCAGACCGACACAGCCGGCATAGTCGAAGACTTCCGAAGTAACTTTGGTATTGGTTACCAGCCATGGGAAGTAGGCTATATCGGTCCCGTGACTTTGTTCCATCGCTGACTTGATATCCAAAAATCGAGCATAGGTGTAAAGAGCCACCTGGACATCAGTCTTTACACCGGGACTGTTGTGAAATTTGCATTCGATGAAAAATTGCTTGTTGTCTTTTTTGGCGATGACATCGATCTCGTGAGTGACACATTTGCCTAATACAATGACACCAACCTCTGTTTTGTAGCCATAATTAGATAGGACGTCGGCAACGATAGTTTCGAAGGGGTGACCGGATGGCCCCAAGTCCATAATGGCACGCTTGAGACCATAATTGTAATAATTGTCTACCGGGGCATTGTCTTTAAGATAGCTCGAAATATGTTCGTGGATATCCTTGGTGGTGATACCTGTCTTAAGGTGCCGCTTGAGATAATCAACTGTCTGAGAGGCAACATCCGCTGAGAGTCCGGAAGAGGAAAGAGACCGAACAAGCTTTGACTCATCAAAGTGCTCTTGCTCACCGGAAGCTTTGGTAATGGTAATAGGGCTGAGAGTAATCATCTGTTTTTATGATAGCAGGTAACAGTAAAAGAACTCAAAAACTCAAGGAAGCAAGAACTCAAGGCAAAATAAAGTAATAGTTATAGATTCAAGTATAATTGGGTTATGAAAATGAGCAAAATGGGCGCGAAGCCCGAAAAAATGGCACCAAAAGATGCCGAAACGATAAATCACAAGCTCCTCGTTCAGGCTGGTTTTGTTAGACAGTTGATGGCCGGAGTTTACACATATCTACCTTTTGGGTTAAGAGTTTTGAGAAATATCGAAAAAATTGTCCGGGAAGAGATGGATGCCATTGGTGGCGAAGAAATTCTGATGCCTATGCTACACCCGGCCGAGATTTGGAAAAAAACCGGAGGTTGGGACTCTATCGATGTTTTATTTAAATTAAAAAGCAGAACAGATAGAGACTATGCTTTGGGACAGTCGCAAGAAGAGGTGGTGACCCCAACGATGAAAGAATTCATAAATTCATACCGAGACTTGCCAAGAATGCCCTACCACATTCAATGGAAGTTTAGAGATGAACTTAGATCCAAATCGGGAATTATGAGAGGAAGAGAGTTTTTGATGAAAGATATGTACTCCTTTCATCTAGACCAAGCAGACTTTGATAGATTTTATGAAATTGCCAAAGCGGCTTATTTAAAAGTTTTTTCCAGGATGGGGCTCACCGCCAAAGTGACAGAGGCTTCGGGTGGAGCTTTTTCGGAGAAAATTTCCTATGAGTTTGAAGTCCTGACCGATGCCGGAGAAGTAAATATTTTATATTGTAGCTCTTGTGAGTTCTGCGCCAATGTAGACGATTTAAGCCAATATAGGGAGGGTGACAAATGTCCCAAATGCGGAAAATCGAAACTGAAGCCATCTGTAGCGGCTGAAGTAGGGAACGTGTTTGATTTGGGACAGAAATACAGCAAGGCATTTGACAAGGGAGAGATGATTTACCCGATAATGGGCTGTTATGGAATTGGCATCACCAGAACTATGGGAGTAATTGTGGAAAAGTTTCACGATGATAAAGGAATTATTTGGCCAAAGAGTATTGCTCCGTTTTTAGTCCATCTGGTAGATTTGCAACAAAAAGACAAAGCGGGAGAAATTTACGAACTACTTAATAAAAGTGGAGTCGAAGTTCTCTGGGACGACCGGGACGATTTGTCCGCTGGGTCAAAATTCGCAGCGGCTGATCTGATTGGTTGTCCCGTCCGGATCGTGATTTCTCAGATAAGTTTAGACAAAGGAGGTGTAGAAATTAAACTGCGACAAGAAACTGAGTACGAAATAATCTCGATTGGGAAGATTGTCGATTTTCTAAAAGATGTTTAACCTTTGGGGTATAACTATCCACTGGTACGGCATCATTTTGGGTTTGGGTGTATGGGTGGGAATGGAGATAGCGTTGAGGTCTTTTCCGAAGATTAGAAAAGAGATCGAGGAGGCTTTCTTGTGGGCACTCACCTTCGGGGTGGTGGGGGCGAGACTATACCACGTCGTAGATTATTGGAACCGGTACTATCAACACAATCCAGGAAAGATATTGGTCGTTTGGGAGGGAGGTCTGGGAATATGGGGGGCCGTCTTAGGTGCGACACTTGGGGTTTTTCTCTATGGATATTTCAAAAAGAAAAACGTGTGGCCGATACTGGAAGCTTTGGCTATTGGCGCACCAGTAGCACAAGCGATTGGAAGACTGGGGAACTGGGTGAATGGTGAACTCTACGGAAGAAATGGCGAGCCTCTTTTCGCCTGTGAAGCGCTTTTGAATCTGTCTCTTTTTATTATTCTCTTGATACTAAGAAAAAAGAAGGCCTGTTCCGGGAAACTTCTGGGCGTCTATCTGATAGGTTATGGAGTCATTAGAATATTGCTGGAGGGCCTGAGGCCAAATGAAATAATTTGGCGGATCGGTGGAGTTCCTATGGCGATGATTTTTGGAGCGATCGCCATATCACTTGGACTGCTGGTGATCATCCCCATATACCACAAGAAATCTTAGGAAATACAGATTGTCTTCAACAACCAACTCCTTGCGGGATAAGTTCATTTAGGACCTTGCTAGATGACCCTCTACACTTATTTTCAATTACACGATAAATCATACTTATGATCTGCCTATAAATCTATCTCTCATTTTAGCTTTCATCAGGTAAATAGCTTCAACAAGATACATGTAGTTCCCCAAGTTACTCTCCTGTGTCATTTCCTGAATATCTGGAGTTTTGGAAGGTGGTGCTTCAAAGTATTCTGGCAACAACTCTATTAGCCTCATCTTCGCCAACGCCAATGCATAAAAATCATTGGTGCTATTCTCTTTTGATAGTTTTAACACCTCCACTGCCAAATCCACCAAAGTTTGATTTTCTTCAAAATAATCTCTGTCCATTTCTCGAATCAGATTTGTGACATATGCCCGTTCTACTAACTCCGCGGAAGACATAGATAAGAAGTCCATCTCAAGCACAACACTCAACAACCTGTTTGTTTTTTCAATCGTCAATTCTCTGGTCTTCGCATCATGCTCATAGATCTTTCTTTTCAGTTCACAAAACTCATCAAGTAAATCTTGGGATTTTGCCCAACCAAGTAACTCAATCTCATGGATATTTTTTTTAAGAATCTCTTCCTCTTTTTTTAGTGCACTTAGTTTATTACGAGTTGAGTAGGACCAGGAAGGATCACGACCCAACTTCCCATCATTATAACCAGTCAATTCCCCTCTTCCATTACCATCAATCGACACATCTCGACCCCTATCAGACATTAATACACGAGACCTTTGAAATGTAGTTATTTTATCCCCTTGGTATTCTTTAACCACATTTCTACTGAAGTCCCAGTCACCGTTATATTTACCAGTCGGATAACCGTTTATTTGTGCGAAACAATCTGATCTTAGAGCTAATTGCGGACCTCCAAGCTGTAAAGACACATTCCATTTTTTTGAATCAAAGTCGAAATGGTTCACAATATCCATATAATAGTCAATTCCTCCGCTCAGAGACGTCAAAAGATACCTTAAAGTAGATACTATTTTCATATACCGTGTTTCATTAGCTTCCTCAATGCTTTTGGGTATTTCCAAAATCAACTTCTTCAAAGGTTTTGCCACCACCAAAGAGCCAGCTTCAAGAGCCTTAATCATGTTAGAAGCATAATTCGGATCTATGAAACAATCTCCGTCTAAAAAATCTACCATTCCCGGCCTACCAAGGTTCTGATTGAATCGATCTTGAGCAATAAACGAACCAATATCTCTCGCTAAACTAATTGGACTTACATTAACATCGTCTACAAAACCTCGACTAAGAGATGAGGCATCAATGCATTGTAGTTTGACTTTCGATTTCACAAACCTTTTGATAAGACTTAATTCATGATCGGTTATACGCACTCCATTTTCCTGCATTTCTGCCTCCATTAGATTGACCACTTCTTCAAGGCCAACACCAGAACCAATGAGTCTCTGACCATACTGCATCGTCCTAATAATCAATATTTGATCTTGATTTTCTTGGAATCTCTTTTTACGAACTTCACCTGTACTACCCTCAAACGGATGACTATTGTGTACCTCTCCATTACTTAATTCCGCTAAACTGTCTGAGTTATTAATCACACAGATAACATCGTACTCAGTTTGTCTTACTCCTCTTTGATAGACCAAGCTTCTAACAAGTCTCCAGAAGTTGTCACTTTCAAGTTCAGCAAAAGTGGGTATTATAATCGTAAATTTCAGGTCCAGATTTGGGGGGTCAATATCTACTCCGTACTTTTCTAGATACCAATGTCGATTTTCGTAATATACCTCACTATTATCAACAACAAACTCATCCCTGACAACTGTTTTTTCCTCATGCACTTCAACCATTTTCATATGACTTTCACACTTTGTTACTTAATGACAACTCAAACGGTTTTTTTGGGCTGGATCAAACAAACCATTGACTGTTAAGTTATTAGCTCTAAGTTAGAACACTCCAATTTGGATCGTTGAATTCAGCCACGTTTCCATGCTGTAATAATGCCATACCAGACCGATAAACACAACAAAAACGGATCAGCAGAGGTGATCAATCTCATATTCGTTCCTTGTGCAAACAAAATGGTTTGTTGAAGCCAGATGGCATTAAACGGTTGCTACCTGGAGAGAAGGACTGCCGTTAGCCGAAGACGATTTTAACCACGTCGTCCATACTCTTGGCAAAGTAAAACTTGAGATCTTTTTTCACCTTGTCGGGCAGATCGACCATGTTCTTTTCGTTTTCTTTGGGAAGAATAACCTGTTTAATACCCGCACGATGGGCGGCTACAACTTTTTCACGGACTCCACCAATCTCCAAGGCCCGACCTCGAAGAGTAACCTCCCCTGTCATGGCCAGATCTTTCGGGACCGGCTTTTTGGTGAAGGCGGAAATGATGGCGGTGGTAATGGCTAAACCTGCGCTAGGTCCGTCCTTGGGGACGGCGCCTTCCGGCACATGAATATGAATGTCTGATTTGGCAATTAACTGTTCTTTTATGCCTAGTTCGTGACAGTGAGAACGAACGTAGGAGTACGCAGCTTTGGCCGACTCTTTCATAACATCTCCAAGCTGTCCAGTGAGAGTAACTTTACCCTGGCCCGGCATGAGGGCAACTTCGATAAAAAGAATGTCTCCGCCGACTTTGGTATAAGCCAGCCCGGTAACTAAACCGATTTGATCGGTATCTTCGGCCAAAGTATGACTATACATAATAGGACCAAGATATTTATGAATCAGCTCTTTGGTGACGACAATAGGTAATTCTTTTCCGGAGGCCTTTACCTTGGCGGCTTTGCGCATGATTGAAGCGACTTGTCTTTCCAGATTTCTAACCCCTGCCTCCCGAGTATAGTAGCGAACAAGGTAACGAAGCATCGGAGAATATAAATCTACATCTTTGGAATCCAGTGCATTGACCTCTGCCTGCTTTTTGAGTAAGTATTTTTTAGCAATGTGAAACTTTTCTTCCTCGGTGTAGCCAGAGAATTCGATAATCTCCAAACGATCACGAAGTGCGGGTGGAATTGTATCCAGGACATTCGCCGTCGTAATGAAAAGAACCTGTGACAGATCATAAGGAATATCCAGATAGTGATCTTGAAAGGCATAATTCTGCTCAGGATCTAAAGCTTCAAGGAGGGCGGAGCTGGGATCACCACGAAAATCGGCACCGATTTTGTCGATTTCATCCAACATAAAAACTGGGTTGTTAAAACCGCTATCTTTAATTGATTGAATTATTCTGCCTGGCATCGCACCCACATAGGTACGGCGGTGACCACGTATCTCGGCTTCGTCTTTGACACCACCCAAAGACATCTTGACGAATTTACGACCAATTGCTTTGGCAATCGACCGCCCGACAGAGGTTTTCCCAACACCTGGGGGTCCAACAAAACATAAAATAGTGGGTGGAACGGCAGAATGTTTATTATTATTTTTGGCCTGATCGGATTTAAGTTTTAGCACCGCAATATATTCCAGAATTCTTTCTTTGACTTTTTCCAAACCGTAATGGTCCTGGTTGAGGATTTTTTCGGCTTTGGAAAGTGAGTAACTACTTTTGGTATACTCCCCCCAGGGAAGTTCTAGAATGGTTTCAATCCAGGTCCTGAGGTAAGAGGTTTCTGGATTGTGTACAGAGAGTTTTGCCAGGCGATCTAGTTCCTTGGCGACCTTAGCGTGAATTTCTTTGGAAAGTTTGGTTTTTTTTAGTTTCCCCTTTAATTCTCCGATCTCCTCCTCTTCGCCACCCTCACCGAGCTCTTTTTGAATAGCTCTCATTCTCTCTCTAAGGACGGCCTCCTTCATGCTTTCATCAAATCTTTTTTGGGTTTTATTTTCGATCTTTTTCTCGAGTTCAAGGATTTTTATTTCTTCGTTGAGACGTTTGCAAATGAAGTTGAGACGATTCTCGGTGGAGCTTTCCTCCAGAAGTTTCTGCTTCTCTTCGTTCTTGACTTCAAGAATAGAAGAAATTTGATTGGATATCAGGGCAGGGTCGGCGCTTCCGATGATCTTGGTGAGAATACCGGGGTCAATGTTGGTTTTGCCTAGATCTTGGGCTCTTTTAATTTCAGATACGGCACGATTTCCCAAGGCGATGATTTCCGGGGAAATATCGTTAGCCTCTTCGATACTTTCGACTACAGCCCACACACGGCCGTCGCGGCTTTCGAGCTGGATAATGTTGACTTTGAAAAGTCCACGGACAATGGCATGAAGTTCATCGTTTACCGGTAGAGTCTTGGCGATTCTGCAAACTGTACCAACCGTGTAATAATCTGATAAATTTTCAGCAGTTGCTTTAGGGTCTTTTTGAGAGGCAAAGCAAACCTCCTGGTCATTGGCGTAAGCCTCACCGATTCCGGTAATTGAAGCTGGCCGACCAAAAGTGAGAACTGCCTCGGTGTCAGGAAAGATGACCCCCTCTCGGAGCCCAATAAAGGGGACCAAACTTGTTTGAGTTGAGTCTTTTTTTACTTCGTTTCCTGCCATAGCTTAAGATTTTAGCAGATGATATGGTAAATTGCTAACCGGTCAATAATGAAAAAACCTGAGCCCCAACAGGATAGTTGCCAGTATCGTCAAAACTGTGATAATAAAGAAAAATGACAGTGAAAACTTGTGTTTTGGTTCCATGTTATCTGACTATTTCTAGGCTTTTTTCGTCGGACCATAGGTGTTCGCTGCCTATCTTTGCGTACGCACGAAAGAAAATCTTGCCGAGTTTATTAAACTTGATGCTAAGGTTGAAATCGTTAGGAAGTCTATATCTACCACCGATATAATCCGGGAGAGAAAAGGGGTAGGCTACTGCCTGTGGAGAATCCAGCTTTGTTAAAGCACTGGAGGAGGATTGGTAACTCCAATAAATAGTTGTGAAAGTGGTAAACAGATCAGGGCTGGACTCAACTTGCCAAAGGAAAGTACCCTTGGAATCGACACTGAGTAACTCGGGATAAGAAACAAGCTCGACCGATAGGGGAGATGAATGAGTATTTTTGATGGCCTTCTGAGCCTGGAAATAGTTGAAATAAACAAGGGAGAAGAAGGTTCCCAGTCCGACGAGTATGTATAGGAAGGTTTTTGTTCTCATGGATATGATCAATTATAAGGTAGCGATGACCAGTTCGTTTCTATTTATTGAAGTATTTTTTACCTTTGAGTTTTTCGGGGAGGAGATCCTCTTTGGAGTACATCTCGTATCCGGAGCCATAGCCAAGTCCCTTCATCAATTTGGTAGGTGCATTTCGAAGATTTAGAGGAATGGGTAGATTGCCATGTTGAGACACATCGGCCTGGGCGGCACGGAGAGCGTCGTAAGCCGAACGATTTTTAATACAGCCGGCTAGATATGCAACGCCGTGGGCTAAGTTGATGGCACATTCGGGATAACCTATTTGCTGACAAGCCTGAAAAACCGCATTGGCAACTACCAAAGCCGTTGGCTGGGCGATGCCGATATCTTCACTGGCAAAGATTACCATGCGACGGGCAATAAACAAGGGGTCTTCTCCGCTATCAACCAAGCGTGCGAGATAGTAAATGGCTGCGTCCGGATTGCTAGCTCTCATAGATTTAATAAAGGCAGAAATGACGTTGTAGTGCTCATCCCCTTTTTTATCAAACCTTAAGAATTTATTTTGAATTGCATTTTTGAAATTATCTATGGTGAGGGCTTTGTAAAGATTGTAGGTGGACTCGATGAGGCCGATGGCTTGACGAGCGTCACCGTTGGCAAACTCAGAAAGCCACTCACGAACATCACCGTCCATTTTGGTTTTTAATGCCTTCGTTGCCCGATCGATGATCTGAGCAATATCTTCCGGAGAATGTTCCTTGAGAACAAAAACACGGCAACGAGAAAGTAATGGCGGAATTATTTCGAAGCTGGGGTTTTCGGTGGTAGCGCCTATAAGGGTAATCTTGCCAGACTCAACAAAAGGCAGAAGAAAGTCCTGCTGGGCTTTGTTGAAACGATGTATTTCATCCAAAAAGATGACGATGGGTTTGGTGGCCTTGTTCTTCTCCCCGGCGATCTGACGAATATCGTCTTTGCCCGCAGAGACGGCTGAGAGCTCATGAAAATCAGCGTCGATGGCGTCGGCGTAGATCCTGGCAAGGGTGGTTTTCCCGGTGCCCGGGGATCCCCACAATATGAAAGAAAAAATTAATTTGTTTTTGATGGCAAGTCGTAAAGGCTTCCCCTCCCCTGTAAGGTGATTCTGGCCAATGAACTCTTCTAGAATAGAAGGCCGGATACGGGAAGCAAGTGGTTCGACTGATTTGGTCATGTTCGGTTTTTGTTTGGGTACAATACTATCTTAAGCAAAGTATGGGAAAATATCAATATGTTGAAAAATGATACATCGTGGGAAAAGGTCAGCAAATGGTACGGATCGATCGTGGGCGAAAAGGGACATTTCTATCATCAATCCCTAATCATCCCACAAACACTTAAGCTCTTAGATATGAAATCAGGAGACAGATTGATTGATGTGGCTTGTGGCCAAGGTGTTTTGTCTAGAAGATTGTCTGAAAAAATTAAGTATGTCGGAATCGATGCCTCCAAAAAATTGATCGATGAAGCCAAAAATTTGGACAACAATAAAGCACACAGATATTTTGTAACTGATGCAACTAAAAGCTTCGGATTTAAAGAAACTTTTAATAAGGCAGTGATAATTTTGGCACTTCAAAACATTAAAGAGCCGGAAAAGACAATCCAGCACCTTAGCGAGGTAATGGAAAAAGATGGCGAACTGTTAATTGTGTTGAATCATCCTTGTTTCAGAATTCCCAGACAGAGCAGTTGGGAAGAAGACAAATTAAACAAAATGCAGTATCGGAGAGTAAATCGATACATGACTCCTTTAGAGATACCCATTAACGCTCATCCAGGAGAGGAGAATTCTCAGGTGACCTGGTCCTTCCATCACCCAATTGAGGATTATGCCAACTATCTTTTTGGCAACGGATTTATGATCAAAAAGATTGAAGAGTGGACATCAGAGAAAAAGAGTGAGGGAAAAGCAGCCAAGATGGAAAATCGGGCACGGGAGGAGTTCCCAATGTTTATGGCAATATTGGCTGTAAAAAGGTAGCATAGGCTCTATCTATATTAGTCACGGCATCAGCCAAACGCTTTTTTTTACTTCCGGACACGATAATAAAATTTGATTTGTTTTTCTTTAATTTTTCAATGAATCGATGATGCATCTTGGTCCTGATATGTTCACCATCTCGAGTACTATCCTGAACAAAGGGAATGTCGATATCCGTGAGAATGTAGAGGAGAGGCGTCTCCTGTTTTACTATTCTTTCCAGCCTTCGACTCTCTTTGCCGACATAGCGCTCGTGCCACAGCGTGGTGGCGAAAGCATCTGTGTCGCAGATTAGAAGTCTATTGGCTTTTTTTATTAAAGCGTCTTCAAGATGGTTTTGGGTGGTAGCAATATGAACAAACTCCTCGGTTTTCCAGTCAGAAGCGTTTTGAGAAAACATTTTACCTTCGTAATAGAGACGGCCATACTCCGGTACCCAGACGGTGTGATAGAAACGAGCAAGATCTTGGGCCAATGTGGTAGTACCGGTGGACTCGGCACCAAGTACAACAATCTTTTGTGTGAAGTATTCTTGGGTGACCCTCGGTAGATAATTCCAGTATTTATCAACATCTGTTCTAATTTTAGTGGCACTAATTGGAAAAATCTTTCTTTTTAGATCCACCATGACATGGTGACTACCCATGAATTTGGCGTAGGGTTCACCGTAGATTTCGGAAGTAAAAACGACATCCGGCACATAACCTAAAAACTGAATGGTCAAATCAGCCCAGATCTTAGAGATATCGGGGGAATTGGAATCGAGTGTAGCGTCGTGATCCAATATACGCACATCAACTTTGGGGAAAGTCTTCTTTATCCAAGCCGCTCTAACAACCGCCGGTATCCGATACCGATCCGTTTGACAGACAATTACGGTAAGAGTGGCAGAGTTTTTTAAAGCGGTCTTTATTAGAAATTGATGTCCTTGGTGAAAAGGGTAGAACTTACCAATAACGAGGCCTGTGTTATATTTTTTTGGCATACCCTTTGAGAGTTTTTGACCAGTCATAAACTCCCTTGAAGGCGTTTATCAAGAAGAAGGCGTATAACAGAGCGAGGAAAATGACGCCTTTTTGGTAGTAGAGAAAGACACCAATGATATCGACGATAATCCATAGGTACCAGTTCTCGATTTTTCTTTTGACTAAATAGACGTTGGCGACGAAGCTTGCCGCCGTGGTAAAGGCATCCATAAAAGGGAATGAGGCGGCAACAGGAAACAGCACCGGGAAAATTAAATGGATATTGGACATAAAACTACTCAAGGCGAAAGTAAGAATGACGATGGAAGCCAGCCCGATTAGGTTAAAGTTTCTACTGGCTCGAGTAATGACAAGCTCACTATTGGTATCTCTTTCTTTGGCCGCCGGATGAGTCCAGACCCACCAACCCCAAAAGCCCGTGAGAAGGTAGTAGAGTTGCTCGAAAAGGTCGGAGTATAGCTGGATTTGGTAAAACAGAAACCCGTAAAGAACCACGCCTACCAGCCCAACAGGCCAAGAAATAACCTTGTTCTTGGCGGAAAGGTAGACGGACCAGCCGGTAAAAATGGTGCCAAAGAACTCGATATAGCTCATGGGATAGTTGAGAAGGGTAAAGAAGATGGTATCCACGCCTAAGAAGCTTTGTATGGTCATGGTGTATATTAAACACCTTATTTAGTGTATTGTCAACACTATCTTATGGAATATAATGAATTCATGGAAGATATTGTGAACCCACAACGTTATTTAGAAAGAATGAGTAAACCCCTGCAGGAGAAGCTAAAAATCGCCAAGTACATACCCCAAGGTGCCGGTACCTCACTGGACGTGGGCTGTGCAGACGGAACCATCACTTTGGCACTGGCGGACATGTATCCGGAAATGAGTTTTGTAGGGATTGACTTGAACGAGGATTTCATTAATATCGCCCGAGGAAGAATCGGGGAGAGAAAAAATGTAAGTTTTGAGCACGGATATTTGCGAGAGAGGCTGGCTAACACGGAGCGGTTCGATGTGGTTTTGTTTTGCTCGGTACTTCACGAGTTTTATAGCTATGGAGAAGGAATATCCACTATAGTAAAAGCCTTGTCCGATGCGCACGAAATACTCGGCGTAGGGGGCACGCTAATTATCAGAGACATGATTCTTTATGATTACGCAGGAAAGTCCCAACTATGGCTAAATGAAATGAAGGAGAAGGTGATGGCAAAAGGCGAATCTGTAGACCTGATGAAAGACTTTGAGAGAATATTTGGGACAATTCAATCTATTAAACAACTGAACCACTTCCTCTTGAAATATATGTATGGTGATAACTGGGAGAGGGAAGGAAAAGAAAACTACGTGCCAGTTAGCTTTGAGGAATATGATCAGATATTCAAATTGTTAGGTATGCAAGTGATGTTCCAAAGATCATCAACTATCCCCTTTTTGAAAGATAAATGGTCAAATGACTTTGGTTTCTCAGAACCTGAACTGGAAAATTTCCGATCTACAGGAATATTGGTGGCAAGAAAATAATCATGTATCTGTGTAATAGCTGTGGTCTGTGCTGTAAACTTTTTTATATTAATCTGTCCGAAAAAGAGTATCGATCGGGTCGGTTTCGGACCATTTTCTCCCATATCAATAAAATTGATGACTTCAAACTGGCAAAGAGTTGTGGCGCCAACTTACTGACAAAAAAAGAAAATGGTGAGTGTGTCTATCTGAAAGGAAACAGGTGCAGAATTCACGCCGACCGGCCGGAGGTCTGTCGGTCTTTTTATTGCACCAGTAAGGCAAAAAGGTTCCAGGAAATGATCAAGATCATCAACCAAGCAAGATCTGAGCAAAAATAGTTTGATTGTTGAGAAAATATCTTTTCAAATATCCGAAGCAGGATAAGATGGTCTATGCAGGAGATTTCTTTGAATAACTACAACGAAATGCTTCGCTACGAGCGGGACATGGATCAGCTCAGGGCTTTGGCTTTGTGGATCACCCTTTATGAAGGTGATCCTCCGATTCCCTCGCTACCCCGACCAAGAGAGTATGTCTTTGAACTAATTAAGTTTTATGCGCAAGACTTTGCATTCGAGATTATGAAAAATGGCAGTATCTCACTTGACACTGTTAGCCGGTTTCATAGCTCACTTTTTTCCATCAACAATCTTCTGGGTATTACTCAGGCAGATATTGTGAGAGCTAGTGAACAACAGCGTTACCGTAATAGCGGTTTCTGGGAAATGCGTCGGGTCATAGGCCAGTTTGGTGATGTAGCTGAAGCGGCTAGCAGAGATAAAGTAACTCACATTATTACGGCGGCGGTGTCGGGCTGTATTATTGGAGAATATTTAGGACAAATGATGTCCAGAGAATTTCAATACCCGGTGCCGGTAGACCATATGGTTTTCGCCCGCAGTGGAATTCAACCGGTCAGGGGCTACCTTCCCGATCATCTTTCCCTCTCCGGAGGACATATTCTGATTGCCGATGATGCCATCATGGAGACTTACACGTCCAGAGTAATGATTGCGAAAATTATAGAAATGAACCCTCAGGCCGCTATTTCTTTGATGACGATTGACATCGATCCGAAGACTAAAGAGTCCGGGTATCTCGATCAGTTTGCCCATGTTTATACCTTTGATGAATAAGTTATAATATTTCGGTACCTTGATTTCCGCTTAGCCTTATTAAAGGAGGTAGTTGTGGATTCTGCCGTAAATACTTTGTTTTCTGAGATATCACTGGGTAAGCTGAACTCTGAGATTTTGGCGGAGACACTGGTCATCGACAAACTCAGGGAAGAGGTGGTCAGAAGGCTAACCCAGATCGAGAAACTGGATCTTGGTTTCTGGTGGCAAGACAAAGACCTAATGGAGATGTTTAACTCCGTTTTCAAAAGTGGGTGTATTATTCTGCCCAAAGACCCGGTGGAGAGACTCCGTTGGATTGCCCTCTTGTGCGTGGAGATGAGCAATACTGAAGGTTTTGATTGTGGAAATATCGTCATTCCACTCGACTTTCTTCCATTAGAAATGATGGTGCTTTTCGAAGATTTGTACGGGGTAGATGTGCTTGAAAGCGTCATTGAGATTAGAGAGAAGGTCGCTGAACAAGGTTGGGGTGCCGTTTTTGGATCATAATTTTCATTTCACCCCGCTTAGGCGGGGTTTTTCGTGGCCATGAGGTAAAATAGAGCTCGTAGGAGAATAAATTTTGCCGAGTCGTCTAATGGTAGGACGTCGCCCTCTGGAGGCGAATATTCCTGGTTCGAGTCCAGGCTCGGCAACCAACTTGGACACCGCAAGGTGTCCGTACTCTCTAAATACACTGATACATCCTTCAAAAGCCTCACTATTTTCGTTCAAGATTCGAACCGAGAAGAATACCCGAATGGCTGGATATTGAGGCTATGGTGGGATGTTTTTAACACTCCCAAGCAGTTGGAGTCTTTTCCTGCATATGTTTTCTATTGACACTGGTCTTTGAGGGGAGTATATTCCGAGTATTGCGCCATGGCGCAATGATATGAACAAACTAATTTTTGCAACTGGAAACCAGGCAAAGTTACTAGACGCTTCAAAAGCTCTATCTTATTTAGGGATAGAGATAGTCGGCCAAAAAATAGATACCGAAGAAATTCAGAGCTTAGATCAGGAGGAAATTGTCACAAAAAAGGCAAAAAAAGCCTTTGAGATGGTCAAATCACCTCTTTTTGTTGACGATACCGGCTTCTATTTAGATTCATATCCTCAGTTTCCAGGCACCCTAACCAAGCACGTAAACAAAACTCTTGGTATTCAAGGCTTATCTAGGCTTTACGAAGAAGGAGAAACAGCACACTTCAGAACTCTACTTTGCATGATATCCGAAGATGTAATACTAATTGCCGAGGGGAAACTAACAGGAAAACTCACCAAAAATATATCTTCAAATTTTAACCCAGATACACCAATAAACAGCATTTTTATTCCTGATGGGTACGACAAACCACTTATTGATCTAATTGAAAATTCTAATATAGGAAATCTCCACCGTGTCAGAGCGTTTGCTGACTTAGGGATAAAAATCAAAGCATTAGAAATTAATAAAAATAACAATGACTCCATCTGAACAAGTTCTCGAAGAAAACAGAGGTTATGTTAGTCAGTTTCCGAAAAATAAAAAAGTAGTAATGATTGTTTCAGGCGGCCTGGATTCAATCGCAACATCCGCTAGGCTAATGGAAGAATTCGATATGGAAATTTTCCCATTGCACATACATCGGGGTCAAACCAACACAAATGCAGAACACAATGCTGTCAAGTTTTTTACTGATTATTTTCAGGAGAGATATGGAAAAGATAAATTCCACACACCTCAAATGATAACGGTCAATGTACCACCAACAGAATTCAAAAAAGACTTGTTACCTTATACAAAAGTAAAAGGACATCCTATGAGAGATCCGGTCATGCATTTATTAGGAGTCGAATACGCCGTTGCAGTATCACAAACATCAGATCAGCCAGTAAAAACAGTCTATTGTGCTATTGTTCCGGAGGATTATTTCCCTCACAGCTCTTTAGATGGATTAAGAGCCAATACTGTAAGTACTTGTATCAATATGGGTGATTGGGACTGGCAAATTTCTTCACCAAACATAGATCCTTTCCTCTCGACGCCATTTGGCAAAAAAGAAGAAATTGCGTGGTGTATGGAAAGACAGATTCCGATCGGAAAAACGATTTCTTGTAATGAAGCAAGCGAAAAAACGAACCACCTTGCTTGCGGATTGTGTAAATCTTGTTTTAGAAGGCATACAGCATTCACAAATCTTGGGTTCGAAGACCCTACAGAATATTATGAAAAACCTCACTTTGAACAATTCCTCTAAAACATATCTAGAAGAGAAAAAGGTTTCTTCAAGAATTTCACTCTCAAAAGAGGGGAAAATTAGATTTGATTTAGCTGAAGGTCTATGGGAAAAATCTGATTTGGCACCCCTACCCGATAGGTCATCTGCAAGTCTAAAAAATAAATTATCTAATTTTTTTAAAACTGATGCCTCAAACTTATCGATTCATGCCGGTGCGGATGAGATAATCGAAATAATTCCCAGAATGTATCTAGATCTGAATGACAGGGCTATTGTTATTGTTCCCACTTTCGACAGGCTACTTGCGACGAACAAAAAAGTAGGAGCAGAAGTAATCAACTTTGAGCTTTCGACAACAAAAAATTTTCGCCTTGAAGAGGAAGAGTATCAAGGTCTAGAAATTGCGATAAAAACCAAGAAACCAAAAATTATTTGGATGTGTACTCCGAATAACCCCACAGGACAGACTATTGACCTCAAATTTATTGATAAGATTTCAGGAAACTTTCCTGATATCTTGATCGTGATTGACGAGGCCTATCAAGAATATAGTAGTTTAAATCCAGAAGAATCGGCTGTAAGTTTGCTAAGTAAACATGACAACTTACTTATAATCAGATCTTTTTCAAAAGCATTTGCTCTAGCGGGAGCAAGATTAGGATGTGCCATCTCAAGCCCTGAAATTATTTCAGAAATAGAAAACTTCAGAACCATGTTTAACGTGTCGACGCCAGCCCAAAAAATGGGAATAGAATCATTAACCCCATCGAACATAAACCTTATGGAGAACAAAATTTCAAAGATACGGGAACAAATGAAGAGGTTCGTCTCAAAGGTCAGATCTTTATCAAATTATGAATTAACAGAAGACTCAAAAACTAACTTTATCTTCATTAAACACAATTCTAAAGATCTTTTTGAGGAGCTATACAAAAGAGGATTTGTTGTAAGTGACTGGAGGTCTGCTCCAGGGGTGACTGGTCAAGGTTTTGTAAGGATATCAATTAATACTCCCTCATTGAATAGAAAAATATTCGATATTTTAGAAAAAATTAATTAGCATATTATAAAAATTATCAATAAATCAAATGAAACAAATTATTACAAAAACAGCTGGTCTGGCTTGGCAAACTGCCCTTAAATGTGTGGATGAAGAGGGACATAAAGTCAAAGATGGTGTGAAGGATCTCAAAGAAGTTATGAACGTTTTTCTAACAGTCGAAAATCCTGATCAGTCAGACTTGATACTTGAAAAGTTCGCGGATCAAGCCATGGTTGATTGGATGCGAAAGAACTTTCTTTCTTTGGAACCAGTGGCAAACTGGGGTTACAGCTATGGTCAGAGATTCACTGATTATTACGGTATCGATCAAATCGCAGGTATCGTTGAAAAATTAAAAAAGAACCAAGAGTCTAAGTCGGCAACAATCACCCTTATGGATCCGAAGGGAGATGTAGGCCACATGCCTTGTATCGTTGCACTTGATTTTAAGATTCGTGACGGCAAACTCATGACCACTGCCTTTTTCAGGAGCCAAGATGTTGGAAAGAAAATTTATGCAGACATAATTTGTCTTGGGGAAATCTCCAAGAAAATTGCCGACGCTGTGAATACAAAAAACGGAGAACTTAACATTCTCATTGTTTCTCTTCATTTGTATGAAGAAGATAGAGACAAATTTACACCAGTTTTAAAATCATGACAAAAGAACTATATTTTGTTGTAGGCATAAATGGGGTTGGTAAGTCAGAGATATCAAAAGAGGTGTCTTCTAAACTTGATTGGTTATATATTTCATCTTCGGACCTGTTAAAAGCCGCTGCAGGAGTTAAATCCAGTAGAGAGTTGGAGAACTTTGATCAAAACCAACTCAATCAGATTTTTGTATGCGCTCTATTGGTAACGCTAGAGGAAAGTAAGAATCCAATTATTTTAGACACTCACTCAGTAATCTTTTTGGAGGATGGATCCCAAGACTTCACAGAGAATCCGGAATTGTATCAATACGCACGAGCAATCCTTGATATTCAGGCAGATCCTCAAATAATATCTGAAAGAATTTATACCGATAATGAAACTGGCAAAAGAATTAGACTTCTGTCAGTCGACCCAATTGATATTAAAGAAAGACAATCAACCTCGTCTTGGGCAGCTTCAAACATGGCTCAACATGGAAACTTCAAGCATGTAATTATCGAAAATAACAAATCACTCGAAGAGGCAGTGGAAAAAATGTGTCAAGAAATAAAGATTATTCATAACGAATAAATATGAAATCAGATAAAGAAATAACAAATTTGATAGATAAAGGAAAAATAAGGATTGATCCGTTTTTCCCTAAATTTCTTGGGCCAAATCTCTACTACTGTCATCTAGGACAAAATTTTTTAATTCCTAAAAAGATGAAGGGCGAGTTCAATCCACTTCGTGATGATTCGGGTAAATTTTTCAAGAAACTTCACACAAATAAGCCCATTTCATTAAAACCAGGTCAATTTATACTGGCCGAGACATTTGAATTTTTAGGTACAGATGATAGTCATATTATTAAACTGTTCAATTCAAGTTCTTTTGCTAGATGTGGCATTTTTCAGGCTGCTTTGGGTATGTTAAATCCAGGATGTGGTAAAGAGACGCCAGTAAAAATTACTCTAGAGTTATACAATTCTTTTTCTGTTCCGGTGATCCTGACACCCACTACTGTTAACAATGAGGGTGAAATCTCTTGGGGAACTGAAGTATTAAAGGTTGGAGTTGAAAAAATGGACTCAAAACCTACAAATTCCTACAGTAATTGGAAATTTGCGGCCTATGGAAAAGACCAAAAGGTTATGTCTAGTCGTATGAATAATAGATTTGGAAGTGATAAAGACATTGTTATCAATAAAGAAAAATACACCACATGAAGCTACCAATAAAGAGTGAAGAAACTATTCTCGAAGAAATTTCAAATCACCCCAAAGAAAATCCCCTTGCAATTAACATTCTTGAGAAGGCATTAAAAGAATTTAGAGGTTATGTGTTTAAAATGCCTGACCCTGGAACACCAGTAGTTTCCGGAATGTCTGGTGGTGCAGATACAACTACTACTATTGCCATTTTATTGGAGGAATTTGGTCTCGAAGTGTATCCGTTTTTTGTTAATAGGGGTCAGCGGTCATATCAACAGGAAAAACAGAGTGTTGAATACTTTTCAAATATTTTTAAACTAAAATATCCAAAGCTTTTTCATGATCCAATTGAAATAAAAGTTCCGATACCTGCCAACGAGATAAAAAAGGATTTAACGGAAAAACTACGGCACGATGTAGGACACCCCATGAGAAATTCAATCCTAACCGAATATGGCGTTCAATATGCTTTTTCATTGGCAAACCACGATAAACACGTAAGGAATATATTTTGTTCAGTAGTTTCTTCTGATGGAAATTATTTATACCATTCAACCTTAACCGCGATGAGATCATTGATGTTTCATATTGCGGTAGACATGGGTGACCCAAGCTGGCAAGTTACATCATTGCCCGTTGAGAAAGAAATGGGCTTTTATTTTGATAAAGATACATTGGTTAAATGGGCTTCAAAACACGATCTTCCACTAGAAAAAACAAGAACCTGTGTTGAGCTTTCTGAAAAGCATTGTGGAGTATGTGATTGTTGTTATGATCGAAAAAGGTCATTTGAGGTCGCTGGTGTGAAGGATAAAACTGAATATATTGACATCAGACCGTCTAGCCAGATTAGAGCTAATAACAATTAATGAGTTAAAATATGAGCATGAACAAATCTCCAAAAGTTACGATGGTAACTAAAAACCAGTACAAGATAGATGCTATGAAGAAGGTTCTCGACCCGTATGGCATTGAACTAGAGGTCGAAAACTTCTCCGTTCCTGAGATTCAAGCTGATACATGTGAAGAAATCGCAGGATTTTCGGCTCAGTATGCAGCAAATCATTGTGGTAGACCTGTTATAAAAGCAGACGCTGGGTTTTTTATTGAAGCACTGAACGGGCTTCCTGGAATCTACGCAAGTCAATTTCAAAAAAAATTAGGTCCTACAAAAGTTCTTAAACTAATGGAGGGAGAATCCAACAGGAATGCAAAAATAGTTTATGCTTTAGCTTATTGTGAACCAGGTAAAGAACCGATTATTTTTTCAAGTGGAAGCGAAGGAACCATATCAAATGAAGTTCGGGGAGAAGAGGGTATGTTAATTGATTATATTTTTATCCCAAAAGGAAGTTCAGAAGTTATGGGAATACTCAAAAAAACTGATCCTGATATCGCGGAAAAGGCTTGGGGAGACGCCGAGCAACAGTTCGCTATATGGCTGACTGGAAAATAATACAAACAATGAAGATCTATTTCTCTTGTTCATCATCAGGACTACCAAAATTCTTAAGAGAATATAATTTTATTCGCAAAACTATTAAGGGTCTCAACAATGAAATTATCTTTGACTGGATAGATAGATCTTTTAACGAAGTAAACAAGAACCAACTAACTAAAGATGACGAGATCAATATTCATGAAGAAGGAATCAATGCGATAGGTTCGGCTGATGCATTGGTTGCAGACGTGTCATTCCCTAGTGCCAGTGTAGGGGTTCAAGTCGGATTGGCATTGTCCAGAAAAATACCAGTTTTGTGTATCTATTCAGAAGAGTTTGGAGATAAAGAGGCCCCGCGGGTAATCCAAGCCATAAAATCACCATTGCTTTTAATTAGGAGCTACACGGAAAAATCTCTCAAAAAGGTGATTTACGATTTTTTTGGTAATCTTCCAGAAAGTAAATTGATTAAGTTCAATTTTATTATTACTACAAAAATATCAGAGTATCTAAATTGGGGATCGGAAAAGAACAATATTTCAAAATCTGATTTTTTGAGAGAAATTGTTGAAAAAATAATTGATTCTGATCCAGAGTTTAAGAAGAAACATTAAGAAATGAAAGAAAATCTGTTAATCTCAGGTAATTTGGCAAAGGACATCTACGATGGTGAAGAAGAATATGGTGGTTCAGCAGCCAACCTAGCTCTTGCAGCGAGAAGGCTTGGAATCAATGTAGGCATAATGTCGGTTCTTGGTAATGATGATTTTAGTAAAAGGTATAGGGATTACCTATTAGAGAATGGTGTAGATCTTTCCTTAACATCCCAATGTCTGGAAACATTACCAGTTTGCGAAATCATGTCAAAAGAAAATTCAATTTCCAGTTGTTTATGGGAAGACAATGGGTGCGAACAAGCGATGGGGGAATTAAATATTGACATTGATAGTATTGGAAAATATGACATGACACACCTAGTTTGTTGTCCGCCAAAATTGGTTAGTAAATTTCTTCCATTAAAAAGCAACTTGTCTTACGAACCAGGCCAAATGGTCGTGGACGACCAGAGTTATTTTGACCTGACGATGGCTAAACAGAGTTCATTAATTTTTCTTAACGAGGAAGAATATCTAGCTGTTTCAGAAGATCTTAATACAGCTTTTCTAAGCAGTAGTTCGTTTAGTAAACTCATGGCGCTAGTTGTTACTGTGGGAGAAAGTGGTTCGATTCTGTATCAGATTAATGACGGTCAGACCACCAGTAGAAAATTCCCCCCTTCATCATTATTGGGTGAGTTTGTCGACCCAACAGGTGCAGGAGACAACTTCAAAGCCGGATTTCTGACTGGTTTGCTAAAGGGAAGATCTTTAGAAGATTGTATTCAAATTGGATCTGATATGGGAGCGGCAGTATTATCTTTACAAGGAGGTATCCTTCCCGAATCAATAATTGAAAAGATTAGGATAAAATATAACCTTTAAAATCTTAATCTTTATGTATTTATTCTTATCCCAAACCTAGTCAATATAAACCTGATTACCATGATTGGGTGCCGATGAATCTGCCTTAAGGCTTGTTTAATCGTTACTCCCTGAATTTCTCTCTTTATTACCTTTTTCCGATTCTTCTTCAAATCAGATAGCCATTCGTTTATTAGCGGGTGCCTCGTCTCAGGAAGATTATCAACATCGAAAAATTCAACCGCACTCGCTTCACTATTGATAGTTGCTTTTCCACCTATTACTTCCGCTTCGAATAAATGATTTTTCTTGTTACTTCCAATATGGGTATATTCGGCTACTTTTCTGATTAACTTAATATCAAAACCACTTTCTTCTTTAGCTTCCCGAATTGCTGCCTCTTCTGGTGTCTCACCTTTCTCGATTCCACCGCCCGGAATGACCCAAATGGGGATGTCTCTTCGTTTGATTAAGAGTATTTTCTTCTTCGATTTACCGAATACAAAGACAGAAGCTCCGTTCATTGATTAAAGATAAGGGCATCTAGTTTGTCTTGCGACTCTGGAGAATTGATATACCGGAAAGTCTTAAATCCAAATTGCTCTGCTGATAAACAATTTGTTTTACTATCATCTAATACCAATATTTCTTCTGGTTTGAGGTCGGGTATGAGCTTTTTTGTTTCAGAGTATGCAGTTACCCAAAAGTCTCTGTCTGGTTTTGCTACTCCCAGCTCAGACGAATTTACAATCAGATCAGCGAGATTTTCAATATTGTACTTTTTAATCCCTTTCGTAACCGCATCTGAGTTATTGGTGGTAAAAACGATTGGTACTCCTGTGGCATTTATCTTGATCAACAGATTAATTAGATCATCGTTTCTAGATTCTGAGGAGTAAAATTCGGATAAAAATCTTTTCCAAGTTTCCGGAGTAATATTCTCTTCTTTTAAATATTTGTCAATTTCTTCTTCTGTACGTTTGGAGGTTTGAATAAACCTGTAAACTGTACCCCTTTGTCAAGACAGTATTTCGGCCGATTTAAGATCTAGTTCTCCTTTCTTTGCAAAATATACCTCGGCAGGTGTTTGATAATTAAG
>LCIE01000015.1 GCA_001000865.1 Candidatus Collierbacteria bacterium GW2011_GWC2_44_18
CAGTGGTAGAGCAAGGTCTTCATAAGGCCGAGGTCACGGGTCCGACCCCCGTCCCTGCTACATTAGATAGTTCGAATAAAATATATGAAAAAAAGAATATTGTCTGGAATTACTCCAAGCGGAAGCGCTTTACATATAGGTAATTATTTCGGTGCGGTGAAACCTCAGATTGAGCTTCAGAATGATAATGAGACCTATTATTTTGTCGCTGACCTTCACGCCTTAACCACAGTTCAAGATAAGGCTGGTCTGGAAAAGAATATTACAAACGTCATTCTAGACTATTTGGCTTTGGGCCTTGATCCTCAGAAATGTGTCTTTTTTAGGCAATCTGACGTGCCAGCTCACTCTCAAATGATGGTGGTTTTGGGAAATTATGTGACACTTGGTCATATGCAGAGAATGCATGCCTATAAAGACAAATTGCAGAAAGGGGTGACTGTAGACGCAGTAAACATGGGATTGTTTAACTACCCAATATTGATGGCTGCCGATATCCTGCTTTATAAACCTGAATTTATTCCGGTAGGTGAGGATCAAAGACAACATGTGGAAATCACTAGAGATATGGCTGAATCATTTAACAAGAAGTATGGAAACGTATTGGTTTTGCCTGAACCAATGATTTCAAAAGAAGTGGGTAGAATAGTTGGAACCGACGGATCAAGAAAGATGAGTAAGAGCCTTGGAAACGTGATTAGTATTTTTGAAGATGAAGAAGTTATCCATAAACAAATCATGGGTTGTTATACCGATCCGAATAGAAAGAAAGCAACCGACCCCGGAAGGGTTGAGGGAAACCCTGTCTTTGTTTTTCACGATCTAATTAATGATGATAAAAATGAGGTGGCTGATCTCAAACAGAGGTATGGCAAAGGTCAAGTGGGAGACGTTGAGGTAAAGGAACGGCTATTCGAAGCGCATAAAAGGCTATTCTCTAAGGCAAGACAGACCAGGAAGGCACTAGAGAGGGATCAGGAGGCTCTAAGAGCCATCCTTAGGGATGGAGCCAACAAGGCCTCAAGGGTGGCAAATGCGACTTTGGAGGAGGTGTACTCATCAATAGGAATAATTAACAGTTTGAACAAATAGGTGAAGCCCGTAATAAACTACAGTGATTTTGAAAAATTGGACATTCGAGTAGGAAGGGTGATCTCGGCTTCCGCGCCAGAGGGGAGTAACAAACTTTTGAGAATGGAAGTGGATATGGGGGAAGAAATAGGCAAGAGGACTCTATTTTCCGGAATCAGAAAGTGGTACAAACCCGAAGAGGTAGTGGGTAAAAACATGGAATTTGTGATTAATATGGATCCAAAAAAGATGGGTGATCCTTCCTCAGGCTCGGAACAGGGAGGATATTCTGAGGGAATGTTGATAATGGTGGATACAGAAGAACAACCTATCTTGCTGTTTCTCCCGGAAGCTATTAAGCCTGGATCGGTGATAAGATAGGGAGACTGATATGCAACCACAACAAAAACAACAAACCAAGAAAGTAGAGTTTAAATTTAATCTTAATTTGAGGAGATTGATGGTTTGGATTTTAATCTTATTTCTCTTTTTGCCTGGGCTGGTCAAATTTATTTTGGGTTCCAGCCGAAATAAAACAAGGAAAGATCGAGGAGGTTCAAATCAGAGGACAAGAACTAATCTTGCTATATCCCAAAGATAGTTCCGGGAATCAGATATTGGGTATGTCACGAAAAGAAGAGGGTGCCAGCTTTATGGACCAGCTCCAAAAGGCTGGGATTGATGAGAGTAAGGTCAAGATAGAAGTGGTTTCTCAAGACTTTATAAATGGATTCTGGAATGTAATGTCTTTGGTGTTGCCGATTATTGGCTTTGGTGTATTGATGTTTTATTTGATGAAGCGACAAGGTGGAGGAGGAGACATGTTCGGTATTGGTAAGAGTAAGGCAAAATTGTTCGCAAAAGGAAAACAGAACATTAAATTTTCTGATGTTGCTGGTGTAGATGAAGCCAAAAAAGAACTCGAAGAAGTGGTAGATTTTCTAAGAAATCCCAAGAAATACCGTGACCTAGGTGCGAGAACGCCAAAAGGAGTACTTCTGACCGGACCTGCGGGAGTGGGGAAAACACTTTTAGCTAGAGCCGTTGCAGGTGAAGCTGGTGTACCCTTTTTCTCGATGGCTGGGTCTGAGTTCATGGAAATGCTGGTGGGGGTGGGTGCGAGTCGGGTGAGAGATCTTTTTGAAACGGCCAAAAGAGCCTCTCCCTCAATCATTTTTATTGATGAAGTTGATGCCATTGGCCGGACGAGAGGTGGAAGTGGAGGATTTGGAGGGCATGATGAAAGAGAACAGACTCTCAACCAGATACTGGTAGAGATGGATGGATTCACACAATCTGACAATGTGATTGTGCTGGCAGCAACAAACAGACCAGACGTGCTTGATCCTGCTTTAGTGAGACCTGGCCGTTTTGATCGCAGAGTGACCTTGGATTTGCCTGATATTGCTGGTCGCAAGGCCATTTTAGAAATTCACAAAAAAGGGAAACCTTTTGTAAAAGAATTGAATTGGGATAAAGTTGCGGAGAGAACTGTGGGTTTTTCCGGGGCAGATATTGAAAACATGCTGAACGAAGCAGCGATACTCGCGGCTAGAGATAACCAAAAGGAAATTGAGATGAAAGACATTGAAGAAGCTGCTATGAAAGTAAAAATGGGGCCAGAGAAAAAGAGGCTGCAGTCAAAGTTGGAACAAAAAATGACGGCTTACCATGAGGCAGGTCATGCTGTGGTAGGTCATTTGTTGATGGGGACTGATCCGATCCATAGAATCAGTATCGTTTCTCGTGGAATGGCACTAGGGTTTACCATGAGTCGGCCCAAAACAGATAAATACCAACAAACACTGTCTGAGCTGAAAGATGAAATTGCGATGATGCTCGGAGGAAGAGCTGCGGAGAAAATAGTATTCAATGAACTAACTGCAGGGGCCGCAAGTGACATTGAGAGAGCGACGATACTCGCCAGAAGAATGGTAGTGGACTTTGGTATGAGTCATTTGGGCCCGGTATCCCTTAACCAAACAGTAGATACGAACGCCTGGGGTTACTCTGTGGGAGATGGTGTAAGGTTGTCGGAAGCCACTCAAGCTAAAGTAGACATAGAAATAAAGAAATTTATTGATGATGGGTACAAAACCGCGGAAAACTTGGTGAAAAAGAACAGAAAAATAATGGACAGGTTGGTTGGTCGGCTGATAAAAGTCGAGACCATTGAGCAGGAGGAGTTCGAGGAAATTGTCGGAAAGGCTAAGCCATCTATAGAAGAAAAATGAAGAAGCTGATATTGATTGACGGTAACGCCTTGCTTCATAGGGCATATCACGCATATCCGCCACTCAGTACACCCAAAGGAGAACTAATTAATGCCGTTTACGGATTTTCTTCAATGTTGCTTTCGGTAATTGAAAAGCTTTCACCAACCCACTTAGCCGTGGCGTGGGACTTGAAGGGCCCGACCTTTAGAAAGCAAGAGTTTGAAGAATATAAAGCCAATAGGGGTCCGATGGACGAGGAGTTGGCCACGCAGATAGATAGGACAAAAGAAGTAGTAGAGAGGCTTAATATTCCTCAATACGGGATCGAGGGTTTTGAGGCCGATGATATTATCGGAACGATTTCAAGGTTGGCGTTCGAAAGAACTCAAGATAAGGAAATTCAGGTGGTAATTGTAACCGGTGATAGGGATTCACTTCAATTAATTAAAGAGAAAAAAGTGGTTGTTTATTTACCAATTCAGAATCATCATGGACAATCGATAGTTTTTGATGAAGATAAAGTCAAAGAAGTCTATGGTTTGACACCGAAACAAATAATTGACCTGAAAAGTTTGATGGGAGATTCTTCTGATAACATTCCCGGTGTTAAGGGTATTGGAAAAGTGACGGCGACAAAACTGATCCAAGAGTTTGAATCTCTTGATAATGTGTACAAAAATATTAATAATCCCAAAATCAATACCAGAGTGAAAACAATGTTACTCGTAGATCGGGAAATGGCAGAAAAAAGTTATCACTTGGCTGAAATAGATACAAAAGTACCCCTCGAACTGAGTTGGAAAGACTGTCTGTTGGCTAATTATGACAAAAAGAAAGTTGTGGAACTGTTTGAAGAACTGAATTTTAAAAGTTTGATAGGTAAATTACCAAAGGACTCCTGGGAAGTGGAGGTCCAAGAAGTATTTATATGAAAGTAGCTCTGGTACATGACTATATAAAGGAGTTTGGTGGTGCGGAGAGGGTGCTAAGGGTTTTGTCCGATATGTACCCAAATGCGCCAATTTATACAGCCTTTAGAGTTAGAGGTTCAACGTGTGATATAGAATTTAGTGACAGAAAAATATATGAAAGTTCGTGGGCTTTTTTTATTAAATATGGAAACCTTTATAGTCCACTGAGGTTTCTGATACCTCTTATTTGGGGATCGATGAATCTCTCAAAATACGATTTGGTGATTACTTCCTGTTCGTCATATTTTGCCAGGGGATTTAAAGTTTCTCAACATACGAAGGAGTTGGCTTACTGCCACACTCCACCGCGTTTCTTATATGGCTATGAGACAAGCATTAATTTACAAAGGTATTGGATTGTACGAGTGTATGCGATGATAGTTAATCATTTTTTGAGAATATTCGACTGGTATTCTTCGCGGAGGGTAAATAAATGGATAGTAAATTCGGACAATGTTAAGAACAGAGTTTGGAAGTTTTACCGGAAGGAGGCTGAAGTGGTTTATCCCCCAGTTGAAGTGGAAAAATTTATCAATAACAGTAAGGGGATAAAAAAGCAAAATTATTTTTTGATAGTATCGCGTCTGGTAGGGGCGAAAGGCCTCGTGGAAGCGGCTGAAGCAGCCAAGCATTGTGGTTTTAAACTGAAGATTGTAGGCGAGGCTGTTGGATTTTCCAAAATCAAACAGGAGCTGGAAAAAATTGAAGCGGTAGAGCTTGTAGGAAGAGTTTCTGATAGGAAGATGATGGGGTTATATGCAAAAGCAAAAGGATTTATTGCTTTAGCCAAAGATGAAGATTTCGGTATGACGGTGGTTGAAGCAATGGCTTCTGGGGCGCCTGTGATTGCCTATAATGGCGGTGGATTTAAGGAAACGGTCGTTGATGGTAAGACGGGACTGTTAATAGATAACACCGATACACAGACGCTCGAACTAGCGATGAAGAAGTTCGACAGAGTGAGTTGGAAAAGAAAGGATCTGATTAGACAATCAAGAAAATTTTCCCGAGAATTGTTTGAGCAAAAAATAAGAAAAACCATTGGTAAGATAATAGTGGATGAGAAATAATACTGCCTTGAAAGTTCTATTCGTCAGCAATGCAATTTATATGTTTGCGGCTCTTTTGTTGGGACCTCTGTACGCGGTTTATGTTCAAAAAATAGGGGGAGGGATATTGTTGGTAAGCATTTCGACGGCTGTATTTTATGTGGCTTCAACGCTTTTTCTACTTTTTGTAGCTCGGTTTGGTGACCGCGTTCGCGAAAAAGAATTAATGCTGGTGGCAAGCTATATTATTAGAGGGTTAGGCTTTTTGAGCTATATTTTTATTAGAAGTGCGTTGTTTCTGATTTTGGTTCAGGTATTGTTTGGCTTGGCCGAATCACTTGGGACACCGACCTTTGGAACCCTGTTTGCGAAACATATTGATAAAAAGGAAGAAGTGATGGAGTACTCCGATTGGGCGATGGTTTCAAATTTGGTTATGGCGTTAGGGACTATCTTGGGCGGTTTTCTGGTAAGTAGTTTGGGTTTCAATTTCTTGTTTGTTACAATAGGCGCTTTGTGTTTTATCTCCGCCGGATATATATTATTTACACCCAAAGAGGTTCTGTAGTATGCCTGAATTACCCGAGGTGGAAACAATTAGTCGTCAGCTGAATGAATCTATCAGTGGGTGCACGGTGTCGCAGATAGAAGTGTTAAGGCAAAGAAGTTTTTTGGGGGACGAAAAAAAAATTATTGATTGGAAGGTAGAATCAGTTTCCAGAAAATCAAAGGTGATTGGGATTCGTTTTTCAAATCAGACAGAGATGGTGATAGTGCACCTGAAGATGACAGGTCAGTTAATATTTGTTGACGGAATGAAGAGGATTGTGGGTGGTCACCCAACTCCGGATTGGGTCAACGAATTACCTTCAAAGCATACGCGAGTTATCTGGACCTTTAAGGAAGGATCAAAACTATATTTCAACGATATGAGAGTTTTTGGATGGATGAAAATTGTATCGAAAGAAAAATATGAAAAAGAGATTCGGAAACAATCTCCCGATATTATCGATCAGGGATTCACCGATAAATACCTGTTTGATATATTAAAGAAAACAAAAAAAGCCATAAAATTGGTATTACTGGACCAAGAGAAGATGGGTGGTTTGGGTAACATCTACGTGAATGATGCGCTGTTCCTAGCCGGAATTAGGCCAGACAGGAAAGCGGATAGTTTGAGTTGGGAAGAGACCAGACAACTACATAAAGCAGTGGTCAGAGTAATCCTTGATGGAATAAAATATGGAGGAGCCAGCGCGAGTAATTATGTGCACGTTTCCGGTTTGGGCGGAACGTATCAGGATCACTTTCAGGTTTATAAGAAAGATGGTCAAAAATGTCCGAAGTGCGGTGAGATAATAAAGAAAATTAAACTAGGAGGGAGAGGGACTTTCTTCTGTCCTAATTGCCAAATGTAAAGTAGAATTGTTTGGTGCCCATACCATTCATTGTCAAGTCAGCAAAAGGACTCAGGTTGGAATCTATAAAGGGAGCAAATTTTTGGTCGAAGTTAATTCACGGAGTAATGATGCGGAAGGCTGATGAAGTGTGGAAACATATCGGAAAATATACCAAAGGAAAGAAAGTGCTGGATGTCGGGATGGGAAGTGGGTCGATCTCATATCTTTTGAATAAGAAAGGGTTTTCTGTTACCAGCGTCGATGTAGCTAATTTGAGTATTTATGAAGACTTAAAGCCGATAATCTACAACGGGCATAAATTGCCCTTCAAAGATAATCAATTTGATACTGCCGTGATCGTTCACGTACTCCACCATTGCAATGACGGTGTGGAGGTTCTCAAGGAAGCCAAGAGAGTGTCAAAGAGAGTAATTTTTGTAGAAGATACTTTTAGAAACTCTGTTGAGTGGTTTTTTGATGCTGCGTTCGATTCGTTGGGAAATTTTGAATTTTGGTGGCATAAATATAGAAAAATTTCTGAATGGAGACAGGTTTTGACAGAGAACGAGTGGAAAATAATGGCTTTTGATGAGTGGAGTGAGGTGGGTATTGCGTCTCTGTATGGTCGATATTGTATGTTTGTGATTGAGTAGACTTGCATACGTGTAAAATATGGGTATAAATGTTAAGAAAAATTTCGTTGAGTGATTTTAGAAATTATAAGAGTGCCGAGTATGATCTGTCTGATGGGGTAAATTTGGTAGTAGGCCAAAACGCGAAAGGGAAGACTAATTTATTGGAAGCGATCTATCTTTTGGGAATTGGGGATAGTTTTAGGGCCAAGAGAACAGAAGAAATGGTAGCTTTTGGACAAGAGGTGGGTCGAGTGAGTGGGGAAATAGAACTGCTAAAGAATGACAAAATGATGCTAGAGGTGATCATAAATGGAGGAATGGTCATGGGGAAAGTAGTGAATAAAAGAAAGTATTTGGTAGATGGAGTTTCTAAACGAAGACAAGATATGCTGGGGATTTTACCATTGGTGCTTTTCCGACCTGAGGATGTGGAATTGATCAGCGGTTCACCTGATGTGCGAAGGAAATTTTTGGATCGTCTACTAATCCAAGTAGATAAAGTTTACAGCAATAGTCTAACCACATATGAACAGGCCTTGAAAAGAAGAAATCGTTTGTTAGACGCTATCCGTGAAGGAAGTTCTAGTCCTTATTCGTTAACCTTTTGGGATGGACTGCTGATTAAACATGGACAAATAATTCAGGAAAGGAGAAGGTCTTTAATTGATTATATAAATGACTTGTTTAAGAAAAGCGAACTATTTAAAGATTTGACAGTGATTTTCGATGTGAGTGCGATAAGTGAAGTGAGATTATCCCAATATAAGGATGCAGAAGTGGCGGTTGGCTATACGTTGGTGGGTCCACACAAAGATGACTTTCAGGTGAAGGCCGACACACGGGACTTGGCGGTATATGGATCCAGGGGCGAACAAAGAATGGCAGTATTGGCCTTAAAGATGGGTGAGATTTATTTCATGGAGGAAAAGATTGACAAAAAAGTTCTACTGCTACTGGATGATATATTTTCCGAGTTAGACGAGACACATAAAGGAGAAGTTCTGAGAGTGATGTCCGGGAGACAGGTGGTGGTGACGACCGCTGACGAAGGAGATGTGGTGATGTTCAAGAAAGCAAAAACGATTAGACTTTCTTAGTCTGCAATCTCTCAAGAATGCGGGTAGTTTGAATGGTTATAAGAACAGCTATGACGGTGATAGCCAAGGCGTAGATGAAGAGTGAAATGACTCCCGAGCCTTTGGCAAAGTAAGGTTTGACGAAAACCGTAACATACTCTTTGATGGCTTCGTTCCAGGCCAGAGCGGCCACTAGGCCGAAAGAGGTGGAGATGAGATTAATGACTTGGACAACAATTGCTTTGTGTAGTTGTGTGGTTGGTTTCTTTTTGGTTTTCATGATTACATTATATACGTGAGGTGAGACCTGAATAGGTGTAAGATATACACGATGAATATAGAAACTTTTGATCAAAGCTGGTTTAAGAACAGTAAAACGCTGCGGGGAGGGGACAGCAAGTATTCAAAGGGGGTAACGGGTGGTGGGGTGACGATTATAGGAGGGAGTAAATTGTTTCACGGAGCACCTCTGATAGCTCTAAAGGCGGCATCGAGAATTGTGAGTATGGTGTATTTTGCTAGTCCAGAAGAAGATAGGGAAATTGCGGAAAAAATAAAAACATCTCTATTGAATTTCATTTGGGTACCATATAACGATGTAGATAAATATGTTGCTAAATCGGAAGCGGCTTTGGTGGGTCCTGGAATGATGAGGAGTCATATCAGCGAACATGGTTTTGTCTGTGATTCTGAAGGTCAAGAAACTCGAAGATTGAGTGTTGGTTTGTTCAAAGAGTGCCCAGAACAAAGATGGGTGGTAGATGGTGGAACGTTGCAGATCATAAATGTAAACGAACTGCCGCTAGGTGCAGTGGTTTCGCCTAACAAAAAAGAATTTTCGATGCTTTTTGGGGAGGAGATGAAAGACGATCTAGGTGAGAGAGCCGAACAAGTTTGTAGATTAGCAAACCAATATAGTTTGGTGATACTTACGAAAGATGAGGTGTCGATAGTGAGTGATGGAATCAGGACGGTCAGGATTCTGGGAGGCAATGAAGGTTTAGTAAAAGGATGCACAGGAGACTTGATTGCCGGAATCATTGTTGGTTTCTTGGCCAAGGATGATGGTCTGTTTGCCGCGGCTGCGGCTTCGTATCTTACTAAAAAAGCGGCCGAAAAATTGGCTGTAAATAGAGGGTTTATGTTTAATGCCGATGATTTGGTGGATGTGGTACCGGAGATATATGGGGAGGTTGTAAGCAGCTACTAGATCTCAGTTCCAGATTGCATTGGGTAGAGTTGAGATATTCCGCAAGGAATGCGATAATTGCCTTATGTTTTCGCCTCCCTTCATAATCACAAACAAAATTCTTTCGAATTTGATTGAAGTCGAGGTGGCTGGAAAAATTGTGCAACTGTCTAAATTACAGCCTGACTGGGAACTAAGATTAAAACAAGAGTGTTTAGTTCGAAAGATTTACGGCATGGCTCGATTTTCGACAAATGAACTAAGTTTGGATGATGTGGCCAGAATTGTTAAAGATGAGCCCGGAAGAGATGATAAGCCGTCTCAGGTAGCCTTGAGAGTGGGTGTGGTCGGGAAGGAGAAAGATATTCAACAAGTATTGAACCTGTTAAACGTAAATAGATTAACCGAACAGTTGGCTTTCTTGGCCGGAAAGTTCAAGCAAGAAGATTATGGAGAGAAGGAGCTGTCACAAATCAACACCTTGCTAGGAGAGAGATTGGTGGCGCCAAATGAGGTTGGTAGTTGGCGTGAGAGAGAAGCGGATGGATTTACTGCCGTTCCTCCGCTAGCGGTTGAAGTGCCCTTTCAAATAGAAGATTTGGTGGGGTGGTACAGAAGCACGAATAACAATGAAGTTCATGCGATTAATAAAGCGGGAATAATGTTTTATGAAATAATGAGGATTAGTCCTTATACGGAAAATAACGTGTTAACCGCATTATGTTTCTATCAGCTGATTCTCTCGTCAGAAGGGTTTGGTTTTAAGAAGCTATTATCGATAGAAGAGGATGTATTAAAAAACAAAGATAACTTTCAACAAGCCGTGTCTTCAGTGGAGAGAAACGGAGGAGAATTAACTGTTTGGTTGGAGTATTTGAGTAGATGTCTCTCCGAAGCAGCGGGAAAAGTCCAAACAAAAGTAATGAATTTGGTAGGTGACACACCCATCTTCAAATCCGATGGGGGTCGGGTTATATCCTTGTCGGAACGACAGATCGCCATAATGGAAGAAATTACATTGAAAAACGAGATGACGATAAAAGAAATTAGAAATGTGTTGCCGATGGTTTCGGACGACACAATATTGCGTGATTTAAAAGATTTAATCGATAAGAAGCTGATACGTAAAAAAGGAAAGACAAAGGGAGCCCTATATGTGATGGGGAAGGCCAGGAGTTATCGGTGATGAGTGTCCGTCGAAGAGGTTGACGGGAGGTATAATTTTTTAATGCACAAAAACTATTACGAATTCACTTCAGATAATCACTACGATTTAGGATACGCGATGGGATCCATGTTTAAAAAGGAGGCAAAAAGATCATTAGAAAATAATGTAAACGAAACTTGGGGGCAGAAAGTAGAAGTGGCGAAAGATTTTTTGAAGATGACTAAGCCTCATTTTCCTCAATATGTAGAAGAACTAGAGGGGTATGCTAAGGGGGCAGACGTGGATTTTTTGGACTTTTGGACCTTGTCCCTAGAAGATGATGTGGTGCTAAATCAACAGCCTGCAAAATGTACTTCAATTGTCACCAATAACGGGTTGCTTTTTGGCCATAATGAAGATAATACAGGACCAAATCTGGGTAATGATGTTTGTCTGGTGAAGAAAAAAATTGGCAAGCTTGTTACTTTTGAACTTTATTATTACAACACACTGGGTGCTGCGGTCGGAATTAACTCATATGGTTACTGCAATAGCGCGAACACCCTTTTTAACGAGGTCAAACAAATTGGGATTCCAAGAAACTTTTCTTCGAGATACATTTTTGATTCATCCGCTCCAGATAAGGCACTGACAGAGCTTTCAAAGCTGACTAGAGCATGTGGATACAATCAGAACATTGTAAACGGAACAGGAAACTTTCTAAACGTAGAGATAACTTCAAAACAAATATTGACGTCACATCCACCATTGCCATTTGTCCATACGAATCATAGCCTGTTAAACGGGAAAACTACAACTGATGATTATCACGGAACGCTAAGTCGACTTAAGTTTGGAAGAGAAAATGCCAGGGAAAAAATGTCAGGGGATGACATGAAGAAGCTGTTGAGCGATTCATCTCTGGGAAAAGTTTTGAGTATTGGTAATGAAAGGACGGTGGGGAAATTAATCTTTGAAATCGAAAAGAAAATTGTATACATCTGGCTACAAAGAGAAGCTAACTTGGGCTGGGTTGAGTATCCGTTTGACTTTCTTCTTATGTAAATAATATGAATGAGATTGCCATGTCGGAGTACCTCCTCGCAATGACGTGGTGATTGGTATACTACAAATATGCTATTTAATGACTTTGCCGGGTATTTAGAGAAACTAGAAAAGATTTCTTCCCGATTGGAGATTACCAAAGTATTGGCTGAACTAATTGAAAAAATGTCTGTGGAAGAAACCGATAAGGGGATATATCTAACATTGGGTCAGCTGGGGCCGGACTTCGATAACAAGGAATTTAATATGGCAGTAAAGATGGTTCTACGGAGTGTAGTGGAAGGAACCGGTTTATCCGCGAAGGAAGTTGAAAAGAAATATAGAGCAAAGGGAGATGTGGGTCTTTTGGTGGAGGATCTAAATTTTAGAAAAGATACTCCAATAAAATACTCGGTAACAGAAATTTTTGAAAGATTAAAAATAATGGCAGATGAGGGTGGTGGAGGAAGTCAAGAGCGAAAGGTGGCCAGATTGTCTGAACTACTTCTGACAACATCTAATTTGGAGAGAAAGTTCATTTCCAGAATGGTAATAGGAAAGCTTAGACTTGGGTTTTCTGAGAAAACGGTATTTGATGCCTTGTCTCAGATGACTAGTGGTGGAAAAACTCTCAGAAAAGAACTAGATAATGCATTCCAGATATATCCTGATCCAGGATATATTACTCAGGTAGTAAAGGAAAGGGGAATGGGAGGATTGAAAAATATCAAAGTAAAGACCGGGGTGCCGGTAGTTCCTGCCCTGTGTCAGAGATTAAATAACTATAAAGAAATAATTGACAAGATGGGGATGGTCGCAGTTGAGAGAAAATATGATGGAACTAGAGTACAAATCCACTTTAATAAAAATAAGAACGAGATTAGGACATATACCAGAAACCTGGAAGAGTCTAGTCCGATGTTTCCGGAACTTCAAAGTATGAAGGAATGGATCAAAGCAGATGAAGTAATTCTCGATTGTGAAGCGGTGGGATATGAGAGAGCAACGAACAAGGTTTTACCCTTCCAAATAACCATTACCAGAAAAAGAAAACATGATGTGGCGGAAACAGCTAAGGCTATCCCCTTAAGATTTTTTGTCTTTGATATTTTGAATTTAGACGGGAAAAGTCTAATTGATAAACCATATTTTGAAAGAAGGAAAGTGTTGGTTGAAGTAATTAAAGGAAACGAAACTCTGGTAACCGATGAGCTTTACAAAACCGATGATCCTGTCGAAGTGCAGAAAATGCATGACAAATTTTTGAAAGAAGGTTTTGAGGGGGCGGTGATAAAAATGTGGAATGGAGAGTACCTTCCGGGCAGACAAGGATGGAACTGGGTAAAAATAAAAGAGGCTGAAGGAACGTCAGGAAAGCTATCCGACACCTTGGACCTAATAATCTTGGGATATTACTTGGGTAGAGGAAAACGGGCGGGGTTTGGAATTGGGGCTTTTTTGGTGGGTCTGCGAAAAAACGATGCTTGGGTGTCTGTTGCAAAAGTGGGTACTGGACTGACCGATGAAGAGTTTAGAAATTTGAAGAAAAATTTGGACAAGCTAGAAGTGAAAAAAAAGCCGAATAATTATTTGGTGACTGGTACTTTGGTGCCAGACGTGTGGGTAGAGCCGTCGGTAGTGGTGGAGATTGCTGCGGATGAAATAACTAAAAGCCCTAATCATGCAGGGGGAGTGGCTTTAAGATTTCCAAGGTTGATAAAATTTCGAGAGGATAAAGGACCAAAACAAGCTACTACTTGGAAAGAAGTGGAAGAAATTGCCAAATTGTCCGTTAACTGAGGTAAAATTGGGGAATGGAGATTTTAAAATTACTTTTGGATTTCTTTTTGCATATAGATAAGAACCTGGCTTCAATTATTGCCCAATACGGAGTGTTGACGTATGCTTTTCTTTTTTTTGTAATCTTTATGGAAACAGGTTTAGTAATTACTCCGTTTTTGCCTGGAGATTCATTATTGTTTGCAGCCGGGGCTCTAGCGGCAGGAGGATCGTTTAATATATTGCCTTTGTACCTTATCGTGGCGGTGGCGGCGATTACCGGAGATACTGTCAATTATTGGATAGGAGATAAGCTAGAGAAAAAAGTGTTTGACGGAAGAAGTAAATTTTTCAAGAAAGAATATTTGGAACAGGCCGAAGAATTTTATAAAAAACATGGTGGAAAAGCGATTGTGTTTGCAAGATTCGTTCCTATAGTTAGAACGTTTGCTCCATTTGTGGCAGGAATTAGTAAGATGCATTATGGAACTTTCCTTTCTTATAACGTTATTGGTGGAGTAGCCTGGGTCACGATCTTTTTGTTCGGAGGTTTCTTATTCGGCAACTTGCCCTTTTTTAGGGAAAATTTTCACTATATTGCAATAATGATAGTTGGAATTTCAGTTGTGCCGATTTTGATTGAAGTTCACAAGAGACGTCGTAAATAATAACTGATTTGTGGTTAAATGAAAGTATGTTACTGGATATTGTGTGGGGAGTTTTTTTGATTTTGGTTATGGTGGTTTCTTCGGGGGCGACAGTGGAAATATTTGAGAAACTAGCTCACAACATTCGGACTAATCGTCTGATACTCGCTACTATTTTGGTGGGATTCTCAACTTCGCTGCCCGAATTATTTGTAGGTGTCGCGGCTGCATTTCGAGGACAACCACAGATTGCCCTGGGTGATATTATTGGAGCCAATTTGGCAAATCTAAGCTGGATTATTGGAGGAGCGGCATTGGTGTTTGGATCTGTGCCGATTATTGGAGACTACTTGCGGAAGGAGATTTGGCTCACAATCGGAATAGCCATGGTCCCTTTTCTCCTGATGTTTGATGGTGGGTTATCCAGATTTGATGGCTTGTTATTGGTTCTCTTGTATCTGATATATGTGAACAATTTGGTTCGTAAAGGTAGCTCGCCTTTGAGACATCTTAAACTTTCAGGAAGGAGACCGGTAACACACCGCCTTAAAACGATAATTGAACTACTGGTTGAGACAGCAAAACTGTTGTTGGGACTAGGAGTGTTGGGTTTGAGTGCTTGGATGCTTGTTAATTTGGCTGTCAAGGTCTCAGGATCATTGGGAGTTAGTGCTTTTTGGGTTGGACTAATAGTACTAGCTTTAGGAACAACGTTGCCAGAATTGATATTAACAATTATTGCTTCGGAAAAAAAGGAGATATCTCTAATTCTCGGTGATATTTTGGGGAGTGTGGCTGTTAATTCAACTCTGATACTAGGCATCATCGTACTGATTAGCCCAATTGGTTACACAGATCCTCTTCAAAAGGGTATTTCCGGATTGTTTTTGATGATTATATTGGGGTTATTTTGGTTATTTACCAGGTCAAAACATAAATTAGATAGATGGGAGGGAGCAGTATTGGTAGGCGTCTATGCGATGTTCGTGGGAATTCAAATGATGTTGGTTTAGGATTGATTTTCTTCTAGGCTGAGCAGGGTACGAAGACGATCGGTAATTTTGGTCTTTTTGGCACTTTTCTTAAAAGTGGATCGGATGAGATTTGTAAGATCAGAGGTAATTCGAGTCTCTTCTTCAAGATATCCTCCTCCCATGGGATATTCTTTTTTTTGGTTCACTTTTTGATTGGTGAGAAACTTGAGATTGAGGATAGCATATTTTTGAAGCATTTTTAATTTACCCATTTTTCTGAAACGCCGAAATGAATAAACAAAACGTGGTTCGCGAATTACGCCAAAGATGTAGCCTTGGTGGTGGCTTCGGTTAACAAACTCGGTGTCCTCAGCAAAACCAACTTTGGGGTTGAAGCCGCCGATTTTCTTGAATATACTCTTTCGGCATCCTATAAGGGCGCCATAAGCTGCCGGCTGATTAAGAAGTAAGGCCGTTTCAACCATAATATTCATATAGCTTGCGACTGCTTTGTCAGAGGTGGTTGTGGAATCAGGATTGAACCAGACAGTAAATAGGTCAAGTGATTTGACGTGAAGCTGATACTTGAGGCCTTCGAGAAAATATTCGGGAAGTCTGTTGTCGGCATCGTTAAACAAAAGATATTTTCCAATAGCCCGACCTGCGCCCATGTTTCGTTGAACGGAAACGTTACGAACGCTAGAGGAAAGAATGGTTAAGGAAGGAAATTTGTTTTTAAATAACCTGGCTTTTTCAACTGTTCTGTCTTTTGAGACACCATCAATAACAATTACCTCAAAGTCCCTGGTGGTTTGTTTAGCTAAATCAGTGAGCAACAAGGGGAGATATTTTTCTTCGTTGAGTGCGGGAATAACTACTGAAAAAAAGGGTTTCTTGGAAACTATCATAAGTGGATTATAGAGGATAGCTCGATAATAGGAGGGGTAATGATCAAAGTACTGATCATATCAAGAAAATAATGTTGTTTGGTGGTAAGGGTAGAGAAGCTGATGGCCATGAGAATAATATAAAACAAAGTCCAAATTTGAGGAAAGAGCTGTGCCAGATAGTAACATGAGATGAAGGAGTGGAGAACGTGTCCGCTGGGCAAACCGTTGCAATCCTGATCGTGGCGGTATATCAAACCCAATAACCGTAGTCCGCGATTTGACTGTTGTTTAATGATTGGACGAGTAACTCCGTTTGGAAAGACTTTCCAGAGAAAGCTAGAGATGGCAGTCCCAACAATTTGGCTAACTAAAAAGGGGATGGCGAAGCGTGAGTTCCAAAGAAACAAAATAGAAGCAGGAAGCAATATGTAATAAAAGATGTAGACCCAGACCGTCCAGGGAATCAATGGAATATGGTTGTCCAATGGTAGGTTTAATCGATATTTTGGAGTTTGTCGATTGAGTGGAAGATAAAGTAAAATGGCTAACACCATTGTGAGAAGAAGAAATACTTTCACAAAAAGGATTATAAGGGATAAAATAGAAACGTAAATGAAACTAATTGTAGGGTTAGGGAATCCGGGAAATGAGTATTCAGACACGCGACACAATGCCGGCTATGCGTTCGTGGATCGGTTTACTGAGGGAGCCAAATTTTCGCTTGAAAGTAAGTTTGAGTCTTTAATTTATAGAGATAAAGAGGTTCTTTTCATAAAGCCGCAAACATTTATGAACGAGTCCGGTAGGGCAGTAAGAAAAGTGATGGATTATTACAAACTTTCTGAAAACAATTTGATATTGGTCCACGACGATCTGGATTTGAAGCTGGGTGAGTATAAAATTCAAAAAGGGGTGGGTCCTAAGGTGCATAATGGGGTATCCTCAGTGGAGGCAAGTTTACCTAGCAAAGATTTCTTGAGGGTGAGAATCGGAGTAGACAACCGGGATAAGAACATTTATTCAGGTTCTGGAGCTGACTATGTACTAAGTAAATTTGGAAAAGAAGAAAGAGAAGTTCTCGATGACATCTTGGAGGAAGCGGCAGACGAACTATTGGTAGCTTTGGGCTTGGATGGAGAATAACTCTTTATAACGACCTGCCTTTTTCATCAGTACTTCATGACTGCCATATTCGACCACTAAACCTTTTTCTAAGACCAAAATTTTGTCTGCTTTCCTTACAGTACTGAAACGATGTGAGACCAAGAAGACGATCTTATCTTTGGCTACTCTCAAAACATCGGCGAATATTTGTTCTTCCGATTCCGGATCTACATTAGAAGTTGGTTCGTCCAGAATAAGAATCTGAGCGTCTCGATAAAGGATTCTCGATAAAGCAACTCTCTGCCAAAGCCCCTTTGACGGCTCTACACCGCCCGCAAACTCTTTGTCTAATGGGTTTTTGTACCTCAGAGGGAGAGAGTTGACAAAACTATCTATTCCGGTGAGTTTAGCCGCCTTTTTGATACCAAACTTTGTTTTCTTTTTGGCGATGTCACCAAAATGAATATTGTCCTCGACCGAGAAAGGATATTGGGCAAAGTCTTGGAAAAGAGCCGAGATGCTGTGGCGGTACGCTTTGATACTATAGTCCTTGATATTTCGTCCGTTTAAGAATATTTCGCCCTTTTGTGGTTCGTAGAAGCGACAAATTAACTTAATTAAAGTGGTTTTGCCGGCACCGTTTTCGCCGACAATAGCGATGTTGTCCTTGGGACTGACCTTGAAAGAGACCCCTTTGAGAATCCAGCCGGGAGAGTGATCGTACTTGAACCACACATCATGAAACTCAATTCCATCGTTTAGGGATTCGGGAATATTGATTCCGATTGTTTGATCTTCTTCGGGAAGTGCCATGAACCTCTTGTAATCAGTAATGAATAGATAGTTCTGAAATACCTCATTGGCTTGTCTAATCAAACGACCAATGTTTCCAATGAACCTTTCGATGGCGGAACTGGTGATTTGGGCCGTACCTAGAGTGAGAACCTGTATGATGGCCAAATAGTAAAGGTAGAGTCTGGTCCCTGTTTGGAAAAGAGCCATGGGCAATTGAGTGATCTGGCGCTTTTTGGCGTATTTTGAGCTAATAGTTTTACGTTCTTCAAAGTTTTCGTTTGCCATCTTTACACGACGATTGAGAAGAATTTCCACATGACCGAGGATTTTGTTTTCGTATAGATAACGACCTTTGATGGCAAAATCCTCTAAGGCGGTCCAGATCCTCCACTTAGGAGAGAACTCGGTACTAAGAGCGTGCCATTCTTTGGAAGCGCTAACCCCGATAATGATATTTGGGAGTGCCAGAACTATGCAGGGGATGATAATCAGGGGTTGAAAGGAAAAGATGGGAATGGCGGTGGCAATGATGGTAAAAACTATTTCCGGAAAAGTTGAAATGGGGACAATGAGAGACCAAACAGACCTGCCCGTATTGTCCATGACTTTTTGTTGGAGATTTCTGGTTTCGGGAGATTCTGCTATAGAAACAGGCAAAAGATTGATTTTCCTTGAGAGAGTCACTTGGATTTTTTCCGACAGAACATGAGAGATATAATCGCTATAGATACCATCTATTTCACCGAGAATTTGTTGGATACGATCGATTACTAATCCGACGGCGGCAGCGACAATCATCATCCTGACACCACTAGCCACATCGTGAGTGGTAATAGCTCCTATGACTGAATCAATCAGAGCCTTGCTGACGAGAAGTGAGGGGTAGACCAAGGCACCGTTAATTGCATTAGCCAGAGTAACTTTTATCAAAACCGCCTTATCCATATCCCAGACAATTTTTACCGTCGAAAGATAAGTGACGAAGAATTCTTGGAGATTGGTGATGGTTTTTGAATTTTTGAACATAAGAAGATATGCTTTCATTATAATAGACTTAACGATGAACAAACCGGGATTTAGTTCAATGACAAAGATTCTCGACAAGTATGAGCTGGATGAGACAAAGCAAAAGCGAATAAGTCGGGAATGGCAAGACTATGCATATAGGCTAGCAGTAGCTTTGGATGACACAAAACATACGGCAATATATATGAGAATAGTGAAAACTGCTCCCAGAGAATTAGTAGAGAAGGCCAAAAGTTTTGTGATGGACGCTGGAGCGCGAAGTAGGGGAAAAATGTTTATGTGGAAACTTAAACAACTTAAAGAGGAGGAGAGAGATAAATCTGTATAGATCGCCACGGAACTCGGGCGGACGCGGGGGTCCGCCCCTACACGCGATGACGATGGGATAAGATGGATGGGTGAACAGGAAAATTAACGTTGGATATTTTTTGGGAAGTTTTTGGGGGAGAACGGTGATGCTTTCCTTAATGCTTTTTTTTGTTTATTTGGGGGACGGGATCTTGAGTGATTGGGTGCCTTCTTTTATTCAAAACTCTCTAAATAGTCCTCTGGTAATGGGACTTGTGATTTCCTTTTCTTCAGTGGTGGGCTTTGGTGCTGACTTGATATTTCCACAGCTATTAAAGGGTCTGAAAACCAGAAAAATATTGCTCATGGCCATTGGATCTAGTTTGGTTTTTTGTGGTGTGCTGTTTTGGAGCATTGCTTGGCCATGGGTGATCCTTTTTTTGGTGGCGATGGCGATTTGGGGGGTATATTATGAATTTTTGGGTTTTGGAACTCAGGTGTTTGTATCGGGGTCTGTTCCTGCCACATCAAGGTCAGGAGTTTGGGCGATAATGGGAGCCTTTCGAAGTCTCGCCTATTTTATTGGTCCGATAGTTGGTAGTTATTTGGCCATTACAAAGGGTGACTATTGGGTAGTAGTAGTAGCCACCTCCTGCGTAATTTTGGGTTACATAATTTGGAAAATAATGGGAAGAAATAGATCAGAGATAGTGTTGGATGAGCCAGCCGAAAGAATAAATATACTGAAGGAAATTAAGCATTGGGTGATTTTGTTTGAGCATGTTTGGCCAGTTCTGGTTATCAGTTTGATGATGGGAATTGTCGACGCAACCTATTGGACAACGGGAACGGTTTTTTCCGACAACCTGGCAAAACAAACGTGGTGGGGAGGTTTGTTTTTGCCATTTTATACCCTACCAATGGTATTTGTAGGAGTGATAGTCGCAAGGTGGGGTATTTACAAAGGGAAAAAGAAATTGGCTGAAATATTTATGCTGATTTCCGGTCTGTTGCTGGTGATGATCGGTCCAAGTGATAGTGTAATGGTTGCTCTGATTGTTTCTCTGTTGGTGGGGACAATGCTTTCTGTCTCATGGCCCTTGACTGATGCAGTGTATTCGGATATTGTAAGTCGAATGGGGAGTGAGGGTAAACACATGGTGGGTCTGTCCGGATCAACAATTAGTGTGGCATACATTATTGGTCCGGTTCTGGCAGGGTTGATATCTCAGTTCGTGGGTGAAAAAGACACCTTTATGGTTATGGGTGTAGTTATGGTGCTGGTTTCTTGTACCCTACTGGTCGTAACTCCTCGAAAACTAAGATTGCCCCAGTCGGAGATAAGGTCTTGGGATGATTAGTGTTAGAATGAGATCAAGATATGATTAAAAACAAGGTGGCAATCCATCAATATGTCTTGTTTGGGGTTTTTGTTTTTTTAATCTTTGTAAAAGTAATCACTGGTAATTTTGTTTTTGGTTTAGATTTGCTGTGGTGGCTTTTGGGTGGAATAATCGGTTTTTTGTTTGTTTTTTGCGATCGATTTGTATACAGCTTTCTGATGAAGCCGGACGAAGCGTTGGGAACAAGACTGAGAGATTTGTTTGGTAGAAACAAGTTTGCTGAAGGAGTGATTACCTTGTTAAACGAAAGACATGAGCAGAAAGAATTGGTAATGAGGAGTGTCTTGTTTTTGTTAGTGTGGATGGTAATGGCACTGTTGACGGTAACGAGTGTTTCAAGTTCGTTTGCAAGGGGTTTTGTGCTGGGTATTGGAGTTCATCTGATTTTTGATTTGGTTTTTGTTTATTTTTGGGACCACACCCGTTTCGATCTTTGGTTTTGGCAAATTAAGCGGGAAGTAGGCTCTGAGGAAAAAAGATGGTT